>CANFVD010000049.1 GCA_947450345.1 Actinomycetota bacterium | reverse complement strand
TCCCTACAGCTTGATCTCGATGTTGACATCGGCCGGAAGGTCCAGACGCATGAGCGAGTCAACGGCCTTCGGCGTGGGATCGATGATGTCGATCAGACGCTTGTGGGTGCGCATCTCAAAGTGCTCGCGGCTGTCCTTGTACTTGTGAGGGGAACGGATCACACAGACCACGTTCTTCTCGGTGGGAAGAGGCACGGGACCAATCACCGAAGCACCCGCGCGGGTGACGGTGTCGACAATCTTGCGTGCCGAGGAGTCGATGACCTCGTGGTCATACGACTTAAGTCGAATGCGGATCTTTTGTCCCGCCATGTCTGACTCTTCTCTCTTAGATAGTTCGGCGTCATACGGTCTTCCGAGCCGCATTGGACGCTGTGCTTCGCACTTTCGTGAATCGCACCACTGTTCTGATATCAATGCCTGGTCTCGTGCACGCAAGCGCTCACGCCAATCTGGGCTAGCCCAGCTCAGCAACGAGATGTTGGCGGTGTTGTGCTGCCTGCGGCCTAACGAAATGCGAGCTCTTGCCCGACGTTATGCACTACACGGCAGTGTCCGCACCGAAGCGCAGAAATTGCAACCTTCCGAGTCTCCCACAGAAGTCAAGCATTTAGCAACCCGGGCGTGTCGCCGCCACTGAGCGCCCGCCCAGGTCTGTGGACAATTCGCCTTAGTCATGACTCAAACCGCCGAACAATGCTTCCACACCGCATGAATGACTCGCTTGTCGTGTCGGCGTTAACGAGTAATCCCTAGGTGCGACAACACCTAGGGATTCTCAAACGCTCAGAGGCGTTTGCCGGAACTACACTCCGACGATTGCCTACGAGTGTACGGCATGTGTTCGACGTTTTCGAATGTTGTTCACAGTTCCGGCGAACCCTTCGTGGTCGAGTCCCAACCGAAGGGAGTCCAGGTGAAACTGGAGGCCGTTCTGGTGGTTCTGAAGGCGGTTATCATCGCCCTCGAGATCATCCTGATGGCGGCTCGCTAGCCGGGAGGGTGGGTCGGGTTGACCTGGCTCACCCTTCGGCACTGCCGAAGTGAGCTCGAGGTTGCCTCTGTTTTCGTCGCCGTTGCACTATTCACAAAGATAGGTTTAGTTCCGGGGAAAACTCCACCGAGCGAAAGGCGCGAGACGTGTCCAAGAGTCGATCGCTGCTGCTCTGGCTTGCCGCCTACGGTTATCGAATCGTCATGGTGATTCTTCTGATCACCGTTGCCGGCGCCGTGCTGGGCTCGTTGCCGCGAACGCACCTCACCGTTGAGGCGGGCACCAAGGGCGGGCTTTTTGACGCGATGGCAGAAAGCCTGCGAGCGGATTTGGCGCCGTACGGGGTAAAAGTTGACATCGTCAATCGGGCCGATTCCAAGAACATCATCGAAGACATTGCCAACAGTTCGAGTGCTGTTGACGGGGGCTTTGTCGCCTCGGAGATTCCCCAGCAGTGGGATCCCCTCGTGCGCCAGGCAGGAACGGTGATGTTCGCGCCTGTGTACATCTTCGCGAACAGTTCGTCGGGCATCCGGTCGATTCACGACATTGCGGGACACAGCATCAGTCTTTATCCGAAGGACAGTGCCGCCTGGAGCGTCTGCGACTACGTATTGCGCAGTTACGGCGTTGAGGTGGCCGACGGAATGTCGAACTACGGCAACGGGCTGAAGGTCATCGAGGACACTGCCTCTGGCGTGACCGACGCGGGCTGCCTCCTCGACGTGCCTGCCGGATCGTCAATCGAGTACGCCGGCGACAGCCTCAAGATGCTGGCGGATCCGCGACTTCGTTTTCTCGAAATCACCGAGGCGCAGGCCATCGAGGTCAACGAGGATTTCTTGGTCGCGTCGGAAATTGAGGCGGGCACGTTCGAGATATTCCCGCAGATCAAGCCCGCCGAGAATATCGAGACCAATGCCGCGCTCGTCACGTTCGTAGGCAAGGAGACATTGCCGCGAGAACTCGTCACACTTATCGCGCAGAGTTTTCGCGTTCAGTATGGCAATGGAACGGCGGTAAACGCCGCGGGAGAACTCCCCACAACACAGCTCTCGTCACTCACGGCCTATGAGGGTGCCCAGGACGTCATCAACAATGGCTTGCCGTGGCTGTACCGGAATGCACCGTTCCCGCTCGCGGCTTTTCTCGACAAGTTCCTCTCGTCGTACGGACTCTTTCTCACCACCGTGTTCCTGGTGCTCGCCATTCTCGACAACATCGGATTCTCCAAACCGTGGCATCTCGTGCGTCGCTCACGACAGCCCCGCATGCGGTTGATGGCCCAAAACATTGCCGAGCGGCAACAGCAGAACGGCACGCTGTCGCGCAGCGATCAGCGCAAGCTGGCCGTGGTCGAGCGCTGGATCAAGAGCCAGAACCAAGGACTGGGCGAAGTTGAAGACCTCCTGCGCCAGGTAGAAGCAAACTCGAAGACATAAAGCAAGGGATGCCGAGCCGTGAGGCTCGACATCCCTTGCTGTTAAGACTGTCTGCTATGCCTTGCGGCGGCGGATGGCCACGATGGCAATCGCACCAACAACCAGCATGCCGAGGCCGGCAGCAATCGGGGTTACCGTGTCCACACCGGTGTCCGGAAGCGCCGACGAAGACGAACCACAGTCCGACTTGATCAAGACCAATCCGTCGGTTGCGTAGTAACCGGAGAACGCGATGACAGAGCCGTCGAGGCTACGGTCTCCGCCGTATCCATAGAATCCGGAGCCGCCCGATGTCTCGTCAACGGTCAGTGCGTCGCCGATGGCAAGCGAGCTCAAGTCGAGAACCGGAATGTTGGCCTCGTTGTTCTCGTCCGCAACGTAAATCGCGTCACACGACGGTACCGCCGAGTAAACATAAGCGTTGACCTCGTCGCTCGAGGTGGCGACTCCCTCAGGCGTGACCTTGAATACCAAGCTGTTGCCGTAGTCACCGACAATCAGGTTGCCGTCATTGTCCAGCTCGCAACTATATGTTTCGCTAGCGCCATCGAGGGTCCATGTTGCTGACACGCTCATGTCTGAGGTGTTGATGGCCAGAACGGTGTCGTCGTATTCAGGCTTGTAGAGGGTAGCTCCGTCTGCCGAAAGACACATGCTCTTGATTTCAGAGCCACTTACGGACAGCGATGAGCTCAGTGAGTCATCGCTGAGGTCAACCTGAACTAAGTCGCCCGAGGAGTAGGAGTTTGCGTAGAGGTATGCTCCGTCTCGCGAAGCCTCAAGAGTCCATGGGGCGAAAGGGAAACTGATGGTTCGGTCGATACTGTTGTCCGACAAATCAATCACGATAACAGCATCGTTGGACCAGTCAGCGACGTAGAGGAAATTGTTGTCCGGCGAAAAAGTTAACCCACCAATGTCGCCCGATCCCAATGCTTGGTTTGAGATATCCACTTTGGTGTCTGCGGCAACGTTGTAAATTGTCACTCCGCCGTATTCAACCGTCGCAGCGGCGAGTGACCCATCGTTTGAGACAGCCGCGCCAATGCCGTAATAGCTGTCATCCGCGGCGTTTGCCGTTTCAATCGGCGCAACAATCGACACGGCTGCTGAAGCCGGCGATACAACGCCCAAGGTCACAAGAGCTGTCGCGGCAATCGCTACCCCCGAAATGCTGAGAATGTTCTTCAAGGTAAAGCCTTTCAATGGATTGAGATAGGAGGCAAGAAGGGTTTTTGCCAAAAAAAGTCTATCGACTTCACTGAAGTTTCCTCAAGATTTATGCGGTCATGAGTTTCGTGGCCGTGATCGGCTGAGCGGAGATGAAGCGCCGAATTGTCGGACGCTCGGCATAGGTTTGAGGTGACGAAGGGGGTCACATGGACGATATTGCTCTGGCCATGAAAGTCTCGAAGAAGGCGCACCGGGGCCAGAAAGACAAGGCCGGTGCTCCCTATTGGAAGCATCCGCGTCGCGTTGCCCAACTCGCGGTCGATCTGTGTTTTGAGGTCAGCATCTGCTCGATTGATCGTCCTGTGGTGGCGTGCGCCGCCCTGCTGCACGACGTCGTTGAAGACACATCCGTGACGGCGAAAGACCTCTCTGATCAGGGATTTTCTGACCTCTGCGTCGCCACGGTCGAACTCCTCACCAAGCCCTCAGATGCCTCCGACTTGAGCGACTACTACGCCGCAATTGCCGATGATTATCTGGCGCGCACCATCAAACTCGCCGACATCGCGGACAACTCGAACGAGCACCGCATGGCGAATCTGACCGCCGAGAATCGCGAACGGCTCACGTCCAAATACGAGAAGGCGCTCGTCGCCCTCAGCATCACCGACGAGGAGCGGGCGTGGTTGGCGGCTGCCCGAAAGCTGCCTGTTCCCCGCAAGGTCTAACTCGCCGGAGCCCGTTACTGAACCTTGCCCGACAGGGCTGCCAGTCGCTTCTGAACGCTCGGCGTGAGCGCGAACCACACCGCCGCGAGCACGGCCAGCGACACCATAAACAGGATAGTGCCGAGCCAGCCCATGCTGTTGCTGGCGGCGAACATCACGTTGAGATTGTGCATCGCCCCGGTGAAGAGCACCAGGTCCACGTGCACCACGATGAACGCCATGAACAGGAACAACACCCAGTTGTGGATGCGGCGCAGCGGCTTCTCGGGCACCCAGCGGTTGAGGCGCGGAGCATCGAGTGGCCAGGCCTGCGACAGCCGGATACCGGTAACGATGGCCAGCGGCGCGAGCAGGAACGTCACGCCGAAGTAGGCGAGAATCTGCAGGCTGTTATACGCGATCCACGGGTTCTCCACGGGCCACGTGAACGTGAGGTATTGCAGCGCAGCAGATACCGCGTTGGGAAAGACCTCCCACGTGGTGGGCACGACGCGCATCCAATGTCCCGTGGCGAATAGCAACACGATGTACACGACGCCGTTGATGATCCAGAGCATGTCGACCGTGTTGTGCAACCACACATTGATGCCCACGCGCCGTGGCGCCTGACCGAGCACGCGATGACCTGGAGTCCAGAACGCCGGTGGTCGCTTCTTCGACCGGATCGAGAGGCCCGTGCGAATGATCAACAGCAGAAAGAGGATGTTCAGAAAGTGGGTGACATTGAGCCAGACCGGGATGCCCACGGGTGCGCCAAGGTCTGGCACGACAACGCCCGAGTACCGCACCATGAACTCCTGCACGGCCGGTTGCGCCCGCAAGACGAATGCGACCGCTGACAGCACCAGCGCGGCGCCGACAATCACAGCAGCGATGACAACGGCTCGGCGCAATGACTTACTCACTGTTCGAACCTACCGAATGCTGGCCACAAGGTGAGGCAGTCGGCGAGTTGTCCATAGTCCAGGGCGTGGCCGGGCGTCTATGGGCGAGGACTGTGGGGAACTCGCCGACTAAACGAGACTCTTTACCTATTCGCCGATGTAGCTCATCACGTGCTTGACGCGCGTGTAGTCCTCGAAACCGTACTGCGACAAATCCTTGCCGTAGCCCGAGTGCTTGAACCCGCCGTGCGGCATCTCAGCCACGATCGGAATGTGTGTGTTGATCCACACGGCTCCGAAGTCGAGGGCTTTCGACAACCGCATGCACGTGCCGTGGTTGGCGGACCACACTGAGGCCGACAGTCCGTAGTCGACGTCGTTGGCCATTTGGATGGCCTGCGCTTCCGTCTCGAAGGTTTGCACGGTGATGACGGGTCCGAAGATCTCATTCTGGATGGCTTCGTCGTCTTGCTTGAGCCCCGAGATCACGGTGGGCTTCATGAAGTAGCCCTTGTCGCCGAAGCGCTCGCCACCGGCATTCAGCGTGGCGTGCTTGGGCAGGCGCTCGATGAATCCGGCGACTTTGTCGAACTGGTCTTGTGACGACAGCGGGCCGTAGAGGGCTTCGTCTTCACCGGTCTTGACCGTGCCGGCGTATTCGGCGAGCGCAGCCACGAACTTGTCGTGGATGCCCTTCTGCACGAGGACGCGTGTGGCCGCGGTGCAGTCTTGTCCGGCGTTGTAGAACCCGGCGATGGCGATGCCTTCAACGGCTGCTTCGAGTCCGGCGTCGTCGAACACGATTACGGGAGCCTTGCCACCGAGTTCGAGGTGGACGCGCTTGAGGTCGTGGGCGGCCGATTCGGCAACCTGCATGCCGGCGCGAACCGATCCGGTGATGGACACCATTCCGGGGGTGCGGTCAGCGATGAGCGCACGGCCCGCGTCACGACCACCGAGGATGACGTTGAAGACTCCCGCGGGCACGAATTCGGAGATGACCTTGGCCATCCATACGGTTGAGGCGGGCGTGACCTCGGAGGGCTTGAGGACGACGGTGTTACCGGCGGCGAGTGCGGGGGCAAACTTCCACACGGCCATCATGAAGGGGTAGTTCCACGGCGTGACCTGGCCAATAACCCCGATGGGTTCGCGGCGGATGGACGAGGTGTGGTCTTTCATGTATTCGGCGGTGGCGCGACCTTCGAGGTTGCGCGCAGCTCCGGCGAAGAAGCGAATCTGGTCGGCGGCGGCGCCTACCTCGTCTTCGAGGAAGCGATCGCGGGGCTTGCCCGTGTCTTTGCACTCGATGTCGGCAAGCTCGTCGGCGCGCGCCTCAAAGGCGTCGGCAATCTTGAGCAGCGCCATCTGGCGTTCGCTGGGGGTGGTCTCTTTCCACTCGGCGAAGGCGGTCTTGGCTGCCGCGTAGGCCGCGGCGACATCCTTCTCCGTGGAATCCGGGATGGTGGCGTAGACCTCTCCGGTTGAGGGGTCAATCACGTTGAGGGTCGTCTTCGACTCGGACTCAACGGACTTGCCACCGACAAAATTCTTCAATGCTGTAACCGACATGGATACCTCCTGACGTTGAGCCTAGACAAAAATCGGCGCGAATAGGATGAGGGATGTGAGTTCCGAGTCGATGTCACACCCGTTGCCCTTGTCGGGCATCCGCGTTGTTGACTTTACTCGCGTGCTGGCCGGCCCCTACGCCACCATGATGATGGCCGATTTTGGAGCGGACGTCATCAAGATTGAGTCTCCCGTGGGGGACGAGACCCGCGCGTGGTCTCCCCCGAAGGCCGCCGATGGTTCGTCCACATATTTTTCTGGCGTGAACCGCAACAAGCGCTCCCTGGTACTCGACCTCACCGACCCCGATGATCTCGCGAAGGCGCGGAACCTGGTGGCCAGTGCCGACGTGGTGATGGAGAACTTCCGTCCGGGTGTGATGGCCAAGTTTGGCCTGGATCTTGAAGGCGTCGCCGCCGTGAACCCGGACATTGTTTATTGCTCGCTCACGGGTTTCGGTTCGGGCGCCGGCAAGGACCTCGCCGGGTACGACCTCTTGATTCAGGCCATGGGCGGTTTGATGAGCATCACGGGCTCCCCCGAGGGCGAACCCACGAAGGCGGGTGTGGCCCTGGTCGATGTGATTAGTGGGCTGAATGCTTTTTCGGGGGTGTTGTTGGCGCTGCGCACGCGCGATGCGGCAGCCGCTGCCGGCAACGAACCGACGCACCAGCTCCTCGAGATTGATCTGCTCACCAGCCTTCTCGCCGCGATGAGCAACCAGGCCAGCGCCGTGCTCAACACGGGAGTGGATCCGAAGCGCATGGGCAACGCGCATCCGAGCATCTCGCCGTATGCGCTGTATCAAGCGGCGGATCGGCCGATCGTGATTGCCGTGGGTTCCGACCGGCACTTCGCTCTGTTGGTGGAGCAACTCGGCAATGCGGGGCTCGCCATGGACGCGCGGTTTGTCACGAACGCCGATCGCGTGGCGAATCGCGAGGCCCTCACCACCGAGCTCGAGACGCTGCTCGCCGCGCGTCCGGCCGCCGCGTGGGTGGCTGACCTTGCCGGCGCCGGATTACCCGTCGGCCCAGTGAATTCGATCTCGGAAGCGTTCGAATTGGCCGAGCAACTGGGACTCGAACCCAGCGTCAGCCTGGAGCGCGACGGAAAGCCGGTGCGATCAGTCGCGAACCCTATCCACCTGCCGGAATCGCCCGCACAGTATTTGTTGCCCCCGCCATACTTAGGCGAGCATCCTGAAGCCAACTGGAAAGAGGACAAGTAAGTGTCTAAAACATTTGAGAACGTCGCCCTCACCGACAAAGTGTTCGCCTTTGATGCGCTGTTGAGCGACGAAGAGCGTGGCTGGCAGCAGAAGGCCCGCGAGTTCGCCCAGACACACATCGCGCCCACGGTTGAAGACGACTTCGACGCCAAGTACTTCCGCACCGAGCTCATCCCTCTCGTGGCGGCAACAGGATTCCTCGGCATGCACCTCAACGGCTACGGATGCGCCGGCGCGAGCGCCGTGAGTTACGGACTCGTCTGCCACGAGATTGAGTCCGTTGACAGTGCCTGGCGCACGTTCGTTTCCGTTCAGGGATCGCTGGCCATGTCGGCCATCTACAAGTTCGGAACCGAACAACAGAAGGAAGAGTGGCTGCCGAAGATGGCCAAGGGCGAGAAGCTTGGCTGCTTCGGCCTCACCGAGCCTCACGGCGGCAGCGACCCCGGCAACATGAAGACTGTGGCCGTGCGCCAGGGCGACACCTGGGTCATCAACGGAGCCAAGCGGTGGATCGGTTTGGCCAGCGTTGCCGACATCTGCATCGTGTGGGCCATGACCGACGAGGGCGTTCGCGGCTTCATCGTGGAGACCAACACGCCCGGGTTCACTGCAACGCCCATCGAGGGCAAGTTGTCGATGCGCAATTCGGTACAGTGCGACATCGACCTCGTCAACGTCACGGTGCCCGACAACATGATGCTGCCCAAGGCCAAGGGCCTGTCTGGTCCGTTCTCGTGTCTCAACGAGGCGCGCTACGGAATCATCTGGGGCGCCATGGGTGCAGCGCGCGGTTGCCTTGATGCGGCCATCGGACGCTCGATGTCACGCGAGGTCTTTGGCACCCCCATCGGTGGTTACCAGCTGACGCAGGCCAAGCTCGCCGACATGATGGTTGAGTACGAAAAGGGAATGCTGCTCTCGCTGCACATTGGTCGCCAGAAGGATGCGGGCATGCTGACGTTCGCGCAGATCTCGGTGGGCAAGCTCAACAGCGTGCGCGAAGCGCTCAACATCGCACGCGAGTGCCGCACCATTCTGGGTGGCGACGGCGTGACGAACGAGTTCCCCGTGATGCGCCACATGGCCAACCTCGAATCGGTGCGCACCTATGAGGGCACCGATGAAGTGCACCAGTTGGTCATCGGGCGCGAACTCACGGGCCTCAACGCCTTCGGCGTCTAATTTCGAGCACTGCTCATGGCACAACTCGCCCCAAGAAATCAAGGGGCGAGGTCGTAGCCTTTTGGCGCATTCAGGAATAGCGTGTGCAACAGCACGCCGAAGTGCCACCCACCCCCGGGGGCATCGAGCGTGACGACTGAAAGGTTACGAATGTCCACCAGCACTTCGGGCACTCACCAGGAAGAAGCCGCGCAACTTGAAGCTCTTGGTTACAAGAGCACCTATTCGCGCAGCATGTCCCTGTGGGGAAACATTGCCCTCGGTTTCACTTACTTGTCACCACTTGTCGCCATCTACGCACTCTTTGCCGTAGCTGTCTCGACCGGTGGTCCGCCCTCCATCTGGTGGATCGTCATCGTGGGTGGCGGCCAACTGCTCGTCGCACTCGTTTTTGGCGAGATCGTGTCGCAGTTCCCCATCGCCGGTGGACTCTACCCCTGGGCTCGTCGCCTCTGGGGTAAACGTTACGCCTGGATCTTTTCGTGGATCTACGTGTGGGCCATGATTGTCACAATCACCTCGGTGATCG
>CANFVD010000048.1 GCA_947450345.1 Actinomycetota bacterium | reverse complement strand
TCGACCATGGCGAGAACTTCGCCGCCGCGTGCGAGCGCTGCAGCCGTGTCGTTGGCATCCCACGCGGTGTTTCCCGCGCGCACGGCCTCGTGAACCACCGCGAGTGCCATGGGCACCGAGAGGTCGTCATCCATGGCGCGCACGAACTCGTCGGGAAGGGACGCCCGCGTCAGGTCGCCTCCCCCGGTGCGCTCACACCGATCGAGGAACGATTCGATGCGCTCAAAAGCGGAAGCCGCCTCGGCGAGCGCGTCGACGTGAATCTCAAGCGTCGAGCGATAGTGGGCGGAGCTCAGCAGGTAGCGCACCACAATCGGGCGAGCCTCCGCGAGGAGGTCGGCGGCAAAGACCGAGTTGCCCGCAGACTTGCTCATTTTTTGGCCACCCACCGAGACGAGGCCGTTGTGCAACCAAATGCGCGCAAAGCCGTGTCCGGCCGCGGTGGACTGAGCCAGCTCGTTCTCGTGGTGCGGAAAGCGCAGGTCGAGTCCGCCGCCGTGAATGTCGAACTCGTTTCCGAGGTAATCGGCGGCCATGGCGGAACACTCGATGTGCCAACCCGGTCGACCAGCACCCCAGGGAGCGGGCCACGATGCCGACGTCGGTTCGCCGTCCTTGTGCCCCTTCCAGAGAGCAAAGTCGCGCGGGTTACGCTTGCCACGCTCGTCGGCCGTGGCGTCTGGTTCTGTTTCGTCACCCGACTGGCGCGTCAGTGCGCCATAGGCAGCAAAACTCGCCGTGTCGAAGTAGACGTCGCCGGTGTCGTCGCCCACCGTGTAGGCGTGTCCGCGTTCGAGAAGCTCGGCGATCAGCGACACCATCTGCGTGATGTGTCCCGTTGCGCGCGGTTCGTGAGTGGGCGGGCGGATACCGATAGCGGCATAAACGTGGTGAAACTCGCGCTCCGAACGCTGGGCGAGCGCGCGCCAATCTTCGTTGTTGGCGGCGGCGTTGGTGAGCACCTTGTCGTCGATATCGGTGACGTTGCGCACAAGTGTGACGGTGAGGCCCTGAACCTCGAACCAGCGGGTGAGAATGTCATACGCCAGGGCGCTACGAAGGTGACCGACGTGTGGGCTCGACTGAACGGTCGGTCCGCAGACGTAGAGTCCTACGCGTCCCGAAACGAGCGGCACGAAGTTAATGAGTTCGTGCGCGCGCGTGTCAAAAAGTCTCAGGCCCACGCCGTCAGCCTACCCGCGGGTGCTCCTCTGCGGCTTGAGCCCCACGGGCAACGGATGACGCACGGGGCTTAGGCTGTGAGCCATGAGCGACCAGATCATTTCTCACCCCACTCACGGAACCCCGAGCGTCCCCGCAACCGCCTACCTTGCCCCGGGGGCGCGCGTAATCGGCAACGTCACTCTGGGCGAGAACGTGGGCGTGTGGTTCAACGCGGTCTTGCGCGGCGACAGTGACGCGATTGTCATCGGTGACGGGTCGAACATCCAAGACAACGTCTCAGGACACGGCGATCCGGGGAGTCCACTCACGGTGGGTCGAAATGTGTCGGTGGGGCACAACGCCGTGATCCACGGTTGCACCATCGAGGACGACTGCCTCATCGGCATGGGGGCCATCGTGATGAACGGCGCTGTCGTGGGCACGGGGTCCCTGGTGGCCGCCGGGGCAATCGTTCTTGAGGGCCAGCACATTCCTGCAGGGTCACTGGTCGCGGGGGTTCCCGCCAAGGTGCGGCGCCCCCTCACGGACGGTGAACGGGCCGACATCGCGCGAAACGCAGAAAACTACCGCGCGCGCATCGCTCACTACCGCGGCTAAGGCTGGTGCGCTCGGCTCAACGGTGGCGAGCGCCCGGTTAGGCTGGAACGTCATGCTCGCCAAATTCCTCCCCTCACTTCCCTCGCGCCCGGGTCGCGAGGTGGCGCGCGTTGCCGTGCCCGTGAGCATCGAGTTCATGATCATCCTCGGCATGGAGTTTGCCAATCAGGTGATTGTCGCCGGCCTGGGCGACACGGCTGTGGGCGCGGTCGGGTTTGCCAACAGCATCTTTTTGGTGCCGCTCTTCGTCTTTGGGGCGCTGGGCGTTTCATCGTCAATCTTGGCGGCCCGTGCGTTCGGCGCCAAACGCGTGCGCGAACTCAATACGGTGGTCTCCGTCGCTCTTCTCGCGGGTCTTGTCGTGACGATCCCGCTTTCCCTGCCCGTCGTGCTTTTCCCCCGAGAGTTCTTTGGACTGGTGGGAGCATCAGACGCGATCGCCGCTGCCGGAGCTGGCTACCTCGGAGTGACCTTTGCCGGCTTGGCGTTCAACACCGTGTCAATCATTTTCGGTGGGGTGTTGCGGTCGGTCGGCCACCCGCGCAGCCCCCTCGTGTCGACCATTGTGACGACGTCCATCAACGTTCCCCTCGCCCTCGCGTTCGTATTCGGCTGGGGCCCGATCCCCGCCATGGGCGTGGTGGGTGCCGCCTGGGCTTGGCTGATCTGTCAGACGCTGAGGGCGATGGTGCTGGCACTGCAGACCTATGCGGTGTTCCATGTGGTGCGGTGGGAGGTTCCGCGTCGCCTGCGGGAGTGGCGCCGCATTCTGAGCTCACACCTCACGCTGGCCGCACCCATTGCCCTGACGAGTTTCTTCTGGACCTCCGGAGTCTTCGTGTACAACGTCGTGGTGTCCCAGATTGGCGACGAGGCACTGGCCGCGTTCCAAATCATGGAAGCCATGCTGAGCATATTTATCGTGGGCAGTCTGGGCTTGTCGAGTGCGCTCACGGCGCTCGTTGGTCGCGCGGTGGGCGCCGGAAACGCCGCCGAGGCGGCAGCCTGGGCGGGCTACATCAAACGCATCGCGATTGTGACCAGTGTCGTCCTCGGAATTCTCTTCGCGGCCTCCAGCCTGGCCCTGCCGTTCCTTTACCCCGCGATTCCGTCGCAGGTGCTGATGATGGCGTCGGTGGGGGTCTGGCTCAACGCGGCGCTGCAACCGGCCATCATCCGCATGTTGATGGATGCCGCTCTGCTCCCGAGCGCCAACGATGTGCGGGGCATCCTGATGGGCGACTTCGCCGGACCGTTCCTGTTTGGTCTGCCCGTGTCGGCGGTTCTTGCCCTCACCACGCCGCTCGGGGTCTACGCCGTCTTTATCGGCCGCGTCTGCGAAGACGTGGCCAAGCTATCGATTTTCGCCTGGCGCGCCCGTCGCCTCAATTGGGACACCGTCATTGCCAAGCACGCGCACACGCTGCCCGTGGGCGATGAACCGGTCGAGGGGCTCTACCAGGCTCACTAACCGAGTTCGGCTGCAATCACCACGTTGCGCAACAGCATGGCGCGCGTCATCGGGCCCACACCGCCGGGATTGGGCGACACCCACCCGGCCGTCTCGACAACGTCGGGGTGCACGTCGCCCGTGAGTTGTGAGGTTCCCGTGTCGGGATCTGTCACTCGCGTGATGCCCACATCGAGCACGGCGGCGCCGGGTTTGATCCAGCTCGGCACGATGAGGTGGGGTACCCCCACGGCGGCAACCACGATGTCGGCGCGACGAACCTCCGCGGCCACATCCGGGGTCCGCGAGTGGGTGAGTGTGACCGTGGCGTCGAGGCCCTTGCGCGTGAGAAGGAGGCCGAGTGGTCGACCAACGGTGAGGCCGCGTCCGACGATGGTGACGTGCTGGCCCGCAATGGCAACACCGTTGCGCTCCAGCAGTTCGACGATGCCCGCGGGGGTGCACGGCAGCGGCGAATCCATGGGGCCGTCGATGTTCATGACGAGTCGACCCAGGTTGACGGGGTGCAGTCCGTCGGCATCCTTGGCGGGGTCCATGAGTTCGAGCATGGCGCGCTCATCGTGCCCGTCGGGCAGCGGGAGCTGCACAATGTAACCGGTCACCTCCGTGGCCGAATTCAAATCGGCGATGGCCGCACGCACGTCAGCGGCCGAAGCGGAAGCGGGCAGATCGATACGAATCGACCCGAGGCCCACCTCAGCACAATCGCGATGTTTTCCGGCCACATAGGACTTCGATCCCGGATCGTCACCCACGAGGAGCGTGCCGAGTCCCGGGGTGATCCCGCGAGCGGCCAGCGCGGCGACGCGCACGGCCAACTCGGCCTTGACCGCGGACGCGGCCGCAATACCGTCGAGGACGGCTGCTACCACTTTTCGAGGCCCTCGTAGAGCGGGAAGGCGTCGGTGAGCTTCTTGACGCGCGCCTTGAGACCCACGAGATCGGCGCCGGGCATGAGCGCCTCGGCAATCACGTCGGCAACCTCAGTGAATTCGGTGTCTCCGAATCCGCGGGTGGCCAGAGCCGGCGTGCCAATTCGCACACCCGAGGTGACCATGGGCGGGCGCGGGTCGTTGGGCACCGCATTGCGATTGACCGTGATGTTCACGTCGTGCAGTGCGTTTTCGGCCTGCTGGCCGTCGAGCGCCGAATTGCGCAGGTCGGCCAAGACGAGGTGGACGTCGGTGCCGCCGGTGAGAACGTCGGTTCCCGCAGCCCGGGCGTCGTCGGCCGTGAGACGCGCGGCCAGAATGCGAGCGCCGCGGACGGTGCGCTCCTGGCGTTCCTTGAACTCGGGTGTGGCAGCGAGCTTGAATGCCACCGCCTTGGCAGCAATCACGTGCATCAGCGGACCACCCTGCTGACCCGGGAAGACCGCCGAGTTGAGCTTCTTGCCCAGCTCTTCGTCACGGCTCAAAATGAGTCCCGAACGCGGGCCGGTGAGCGTCTTGTGCACGGTGGTGGTAACAACGTCAGCAAAAGGAACGGGGTTGGCGTGGATGCCCGCAGCAACGAGTCCGGCAAAGTGAGCCATATCGACCCACAGCTTGGCGCCGACCTCGTCGGCAATCTCGCGGAAGGCGGCGAAGTCCAGCTCGCGCGGGTATGCCGACCAGCCGGCAATGAGCACGGTGGGACGGTGCTCGAGCGCCTTGTCGCGCACCACGTTCATGTCGATGAGGAATGTCTCGGGGTCAACACCGTAGGTAGCACCCTGGTAAACCTTGCCCGAGAAGTTGAGCTTCATGCCGTGTGTGAGGTGTCCGCCGTGAGCCAGCTCGAGACCCAGGATGGTGTCGCCGGGTTGGGCGATCGCGTGCAGCGCGGCAGCGTTGGCCGTGGCGCCAGCGTGCGGCTGCACATTGGCGTAGGCCGCACTAAACAGGCTCTTGGCTCGCTCTATCGCGAGGCTCTCGGCGACGTCAACGAATTCACACCCACCGTAGTAGCGCTTGCCCGGGTAGCCTTCTGCGTACTTGTTGGTGAGAACGGAGCCCTGCGCTTCGAGCACAGCGCGCGGCACAAAGTTTTCGCTGGCAATCATCTCGAGCGTGTCGCGCTGACGACCCAGCTCTTGCTTCAGGACGGCAGCGATTTCGGGGTCAATGACCTCGAGCGGATCGGTCATGAAAGACGACATGGGGACTCCTGTACTTCAGGCCCTGAGAGCAGGGCGGATTTTCGAAGGTCGTGCCTTCTCGGCCCAGGCGTACGGCCGATTCGACGTGCAGGTTGTCGCTCCCCGATGGAACTCCATCACGAACGCCAGTTGCGACACTCACATTCTATGCCGGTCACACCCCGTAGCCTTGAGTGGTGAGCACAAAAACTAACCACTGGGTCGTCACAATCGTCTGCCCGGACATGCCCGGCATCGTCCATGCCGTGACGGGTGCGATTGTGGCCGCCGAGGGAAATATCACCGAAAGCAAGCAGTTCTCGAGTGACGATACGGGCCGCTTTTTTATGCGGTTGCAAGTGGAGTCGGCAGCCGGTCGCGATGAGTTTGAGCGCGCGCTCGCTCCCGTGAGTGAGAAATACGGCATGACCGTGTCACTCGACATTGTGGGCCGCCCGTTGCGCACCCTGGTTCTCGCCTCGACGGCAGCCCACTGTCTCAACGACCTCCTGTTTCGCCAGCGCGCGGGACACCTCTCCCTCGACATCCCGCTGGTGCTCAGTAATCACAGCGAGCTGCGCCCGCTCGCCGACTTCTACGGTGTGGCCTTTGAGACAGTCCCCGTGGTGGATGCAACAAGTAGGGATCTCATGGAGCGCCGCATTGCCGACGCGGTCGAAGATCACGACATCGAATTGGTGGTGCTGGCACGCTACATGCAAATTCTCTCTCCGGAACTCTGCGCGAGCCTCGCTGGTCGGGCCATCAACATTCACCACTCGTTCCTCCCGGGCTTCAAGGGTGCGAGCCCGTACAAGCAGGCTCACGAGCGCGGGGTCAAACTGATTGGCGCCACGGCTCACTTTGTGACGACCGAACTCGATGAGGGGCCGATCATCGAGCAGAACGTTGTGCGCGTCGACCATTCGCGAACGCCCGAGGAACTGATGTCGATTGGCCAAGACGAAGAAAGTCGCACGCTCACTCAGGCCGTGAAATGGTTTGCGGAAAAGCGGATCTTGGTCGACGGCGCGCGAACAATAATTTTCACCTAGGCATTCATAGGTTACTCATAGGAACCGCCAATAAAGCACACAGGGCGCCACGCCACAGTTGAAAAGTGACCATGACAGTAAATAGAGATATCGCGCCCGCGCAGACCCCTGAGGGCGCGCGCATTCAACGCCGCTATAAGTGGCGGCTTCGTCGGGCCGACATGCTCACTGTCATCGTTTACCTCTCTGTCGCCGCAGCGTTGGCCCTTTTTGTCGCCGACGGCGGAATCCAGAAATACTTCACCTCGTGGACGCAGGTGCCCACCGGATTGGGCATCGTCGCGGGGCTGGTCGGTAGCGATCTGATGCTGGTCATGCTGTTGCTTTCCGCACGGCTCCCCGTTATTGACCGCACGTTTGGCCATGACGCTGCGCTGGCCACCCACCGCAAGTTGGGCAAGCCCGTTTTCTATTGGATCATCGCCCACATGGTGCTCCTCCTCATTGGCTACGGCATCCTCGACGGCGTCAACATTGTTGCCGAGGCAGTAAGCCTCTGGAACACCGTTCCCGATATGTGGATGGCGTTCGTGGGAACCGCGGCTCTCATTGCTGTCGTCGTCACCTCACTCGTGATCGTGCGCCGCAAACTGGCCTATCAATTCTGGCTAGCCGTGCACTTCTTGGCCTATGCCGCCGTACTCGCCGCACTCCCCCACCAGTTCTCGACCGGCATGATGTTTGCCGATGGCACCTGGGCACGCTGGTATTGGGCAGCCCTCTACGTGGGAACGCTCGCCGCCATCACGATTTTCCGATTCATCCTTCCCGTAGCTAAATCGCTGCGCCATCAACTTCGCGTGCTCGACGTCGTGGTGGAAGCACCGGGCGTGATGAGTGTGGTGATGAGTGGTCGCAACCTCGATCGTCTGCGCGCCCGCGGCGGACAGTTCTTCAACTGGCGCTTTTGGTCACCGGGGCTCATCCTCGATCCACACCCCTTCTCGCTTTCCGCCGCACCCGACGGTCGCACACTCCGCATCACCGTGCGTGACCTGGGTAAGGGCAGTGCGCGCTTGCTCAACCTGAGGCCCGGCACCCGAGTGAGTTTCGAAGGACCATACGGACTCTTTACCGAGACAGCGCGCACGACCGAGAAGGTGGTTTTGATCGGTGCCGGAATTGGTATTACGCCCATTCGCGCACTTCTTGAAGACGCTCACCTGCGTAATGCCGACATCTCGGTGGTGCTCCGTGGCGGATCGGACGAAGAGGTCTACCTCTGGCAAGAAACATACGATTTGTGCGTTGCCAAGGACGCGTGGCTGCGCGTTCTCGTTGGGCACCGCCCGCACGGAGTGGACACCTGGATGTCGGCCGAGGCCTATAACGCGGGCGAGCGCCTCTCCACTCTTGTGCCGTTCATCCAGGACGCAGATGTGTTTGTCTGTGGCCCGGATCCCTGGACCGACCTCGTCGTTCGCGACGCCAGACACGCGGGAGTCCCCGCACACCGTATTCACGTGGAAAGGTTCGATTTCTGATGCGCGCACGTGCAGCATTTCTCGCCGGAGCAGGTTCGGCAGCCCTTCTGGCCATCGGCTGGAACGCCTCGCTGAGCCTCGCGACCACCAATACGACCAACAGTGTTCCCGCCGCCGCGGGTACCTCGGGCGTCGCAACGACTAAGTCGTCGAGCGCAGCGAGCACCCCCGCTCCCTCCGCATCGGCAGCGCCCTCTGATTCGGCGTCGGCAGCACCGGCGCCCGCACCGGCACCGGCTCCCGCTCCCGCAGGTCCCGCTGATGGCACCTACCAGGGTCAAGCCATCGACTATCAGTTCGGCACCGTTCAGGTCTCTGTCGTGATCGCCGGAGGCCAGATTACGGATGTCCAAAACAACATCGCGCAGGCGACTAGGGGTCGCGACCAAGCCTTCCCGCTTCTGCTCAACGAAGTACTCCAGGCACAGTCCGCCCACATCTCCAACTTGAGCGGTGCCACGTACACCACGCGGGCTTATGAGCAGGCCGTGCAGTCAGCACTCGATGCCGCTGGATTTACCGGCTAAGACCGATGTCTGTGCACACGTTCGACACGATGGGCACCGTGGTCAGCATTCGCCTGCCTGACTCGCTTGCGAGCGACGATGCGCAAATGGCCTTGTCGATGGTGGAGCGCGAATTCACCCTCCGCGACGAGCGCTTTAGCCTCTACAAGCAGGATTCCGAAGCGTCTCGCATCGCTCGCGGAGAACTTCTGCTGACAGATTCCAGTGACACCATGCGCGATGCCTACGCCGAGTCGCTCGCCTGGCGTGACGCCACGGGCGGAGCGTTCACTCCCCACCGACCGGACGGCGTGCTGGATCTGTCGGGTACCGTCAAGGCTGACGCGCTGCGGGCCTCCGACGTCGTGCTGCGGGAGGCCGGCGTTGACGTCTTTAGCGTGAATGCGGGCGGGGATCTCGTCACCGCGGGCGTTCCGGAGGTCGGAGCGTGGATTACCGGCATCGCCAATCCGCTCGAGGCGGGCGACGTACTGAGCGTGGTGAGTATGACGTCCACTTTTTCCTGCATGGCTACCTCCGGAACGGCCGAGCGGGGCGAACACATTTGGCGACGCCCCGAAACGGACGCGTCCTTTGTTCAAGCCACAGTGTGTGCGGGAGACATTATGACCGCCGACGTCTTGGCCACCGCCATCATCGCGGGAGGTGCCGAAACTCTGGACTACGTCACCTCGCGCGGAGATGTTGCCGTGCTCGTGGTGCGTGCCGACGGGTCGCTTCTCGGCAACGACGCTTTTCGAAACCTCGTTACGCCGGCGTAGACGACGAAGGCGGTACCGCGGCCACCTGCGCAACGAGTCGAACCACGTTGGCCTTCCCGCCCAGGGCCCGAAGCGCATTGAGAATGGTGACCAGGTCGATAATTTCCTGAAGCGTGGCTCCCACAATCGCAGGAAGGAGACCAAACACGGCGACCACCATGAGCCCGAGGCTCAAAACAATGCCAATCCAGATGCTCTGCGTGGCAATGCGAATTGTCTCTTTGCTGATCTCAACGGCGCGTGCCACGCGCGAGAGGTCATCTTTCATGATGACGACATCGGCCGATTCGCTGGCCGCGGTTGACCCGCGAGCTCCCATGGCAACGCCCACATCGGCCGCCGCGAGAACCGGAGCGTCGTTGACGCCGTCTCCCACCATCATCACCGGTCGATGGGTGAGCTCCTGAACCCGGCGCACCTTGTCGAGGGGCAGGCAGTCGGCGTCGACGTCGGTCACGCCGAGCTGATCGGCAACGTGTTGTGCCGTGGCCAGAGCATCGCCGGTGAGCATCACCGTGTGCGTGACGCCCAGGCGACCGAGCCGGGCGATGGTCTCTCGGGCATCCGG
>CANFVD010000047.1 GCA_947450345.1 Actinomycetota bacterium | reverse complement strand
GCGGCATTGAGCACGTTGTAGCGCCAGCGAAACGGCGAGGTGAAGGCGCTCACCCACGGTCCCACGATGTCGCCCGTTGACTGCCGATACATGAGTCGGCGCTCGAGGAGGTACTCCTCCCCAGCCGCGCGAGCGGCGCGCGTCGCTGCCGTGCCGCCGGTAGCGCGCTCATGCCAGAACAGCCCTTTGAGCGCATTCAGCGTGGAGTGAAAAGACGACCGCGTGGAGCCCGACTCCCACTCGCAGTTCCAACCACCGTCGGCCATCTGGTGCTCCACGAACCACTGCGCGTTAGCCTCGACATCAACACCCAACCACACACCGTTGGACAGCGTGAAAGCATTGATGCAGCAATCCACTTCGCCGCCCCAGTAGGGCAGGTCGTCGTATTCCCAGCGACTGTTGTGCCGCAGGCGCTCTGCCGTATCGCCGAGCGCGGAAGCCTCGAGCCCCCACTCGCGCAGCGCATTGAGCGACCACGTGGTCGCTGTCCACGGTTGCCCCGCGCCATCGGCGGCTTCCGGGCCATCGAAGTCGAAGTCCCCCGGAAAGTATGCTCCGCCGGCCCACTGGCCATCAGCATCCTGCAGGGCGAGCAACTGCGCACCAAACCCCTCGAGGGCGACACGGGCGCGCGTTGACTGCCACACGTTTTCTGGCTCGCCCACGATGTCGCGCTCCACCTGCCAACGCAGCGACGGATCTGAGTCGAGGAGCCACGACGCAACGGCGTTATCGGCGGGCATCTTATTCACGGAACAAGCGTACGTGGCGGACGACAGACCACGGGGGGTCTTGCACCAGGACTACGCCTCGATGCGGCTCTCGGGGCCCAGTCGGTACCACGCACGGTTGTGATAGACCAGCGGCTGGGCGGTTGCGGCATCATCGGCTTCGCTCGAACTGAGGGCGTGGACAGCGACGACGGTGGAGCCGCCAATCTGCATGCGATCCACAACGCGACCGCGAATCCAACCGCTGGCGTTGACATAGTACGGCTCGCCAGTTTCGAGACGATCCCACATCGTCGTGTCGGCAAATCGGTCGACACCGCTCTGCGCCCCGAGAAGTGCCAAGTCAAGATTGTCAGCCGACAGCATGTTTACCACGAGCGTGTCGGCGGCGAGAATTGTTGGCGCGGCCGACGACATCTCCGAGACCGAAAAGACCAAGACGGGAGGTTCCGCACTGACGGAGAACACCGAACTCGCCGTCATCGCAACGGGACCGTGGCCTGCGTCAGCGGTGATCACGGCGATGCCGCTGGGGTGCTGGCGAAACGCGGCTTTGAACTCATCGGCGCTCAGGCCGCCGGTTTCGGTGTCGTGGATGATGTGATTGTTGACCGGTGAGGGAACGGAAGAAGCCATGTTTCAATTCTCTCCCACTCCCACCTCTGGCGCGCACCGGGGGAGGATGTGAGAATGGTGGCATGACCTACGAGATCACGAAATCAGACGACGAATGGCGCGACGAGTTGCCCGCCGAATCCTTCGCCATCCTCCGCCAGGCCGCAACGGAGCCCGCCTGGACGGGCGCACTGCTCGATGAAAAGCGTGACGGCGTCTATCGCTGTATGGCCTGCAAAAATGAGCTGTTTGTGGCAGGAACCAAGTTTGACAGCGGCTCAGGCTGGCCGAGTTTCTACGAGGCGGTGCGCCCCGAAGCGGTGGAGCTCAAGGAGGACCGTTCGCACGGCAGCGTGCGCACCGAGGCGTTGTGCGCAAAGTGCGGTTCACACCTCGGCCACGTTTTTCCCGACGGATTCGGCACCCCGACGGGCGACCGCTACTGCATGAACTCGCTCGCTCTCGACTTTGAGGCCGAGGCATAAGCCGTCCTCAGGGAATTCTTAGCCTAAGATTCTGGCTCCCGCTCTGAAGGTGCGGGAGCCAGAATCTTAGGCGTGGGGGACCGTTACTCGGTGCGGGTGCGCCGCTTCGCAATTGCCAGGACGGACGCGCCGATTGCGAGAAGGGCAATGCCACCCGCTGCAATTCCGCCAATCAGGGCAGGTGCCGCTCCCGTGTCAGGAAGTGCCGCCTCGCAGGTAAGCGTGAAGTAGTCGTACATTTCCGTGTGCTTCTTCACCGCAAATGTTGCGAACTTTGAGCAGTCAGCCGCGGGAATTGTGTACGTCGTCTCCGTCGTCAACACAATGGCTGCGGCAGGCGCGGCGGGCTCGATTTGCAAGCAGTGGTCCGATCCGCCAAGAACTCCTCCAGTGGGGTCTAAGGTCAACACGATATCCGCACCGTAGGGAACGCTCGTGGTGGGGTGAGTCACATCCTCGTCGGCGTTGTCGTAGCAGTCGACGGTAAAGGTAACAGGGGCAACGGCAAACGCCGTCGCGGGAACAACAGCTGCAGAAATAGCGGCCAGGGCAACCGCTCCGGTGGCGAGTACTTTCTTCAACATAGGAATCTCACTTTCTTGGGATGGTGATGGGGCGTCTGAATCAGCAATAACAAGTCGTTAGCAGCATAAATTAATGTATATCAGCCTTGTCGACGACGTCAAGAATATTGGGGCGTTTTTTGCTCTCAACGACGTCTGGCCCGGGCATGAGCACTGGCCAGACGTCGTGGATGAGTTGGTTAGTGCTGGACAGACTTCCTGCGGCGCACAAGGAGAACGACCAAGCCTGCGTTGAGGAGGCCGAGGGAGAGGGTCGCCAGTGCGACCTTGCCCTCCGACGTCATGCCCGTGTCCGCCAGGCCTGCCGTGGGTGCCGGGAAGGCTGAAGCGGAGAGGGCACACTTCATTCCGTCATTTCCGGCTGCCGGTGTTCCACTCGCAACCTTGCCCACCGTCGGCGACGCCGAGCTCGGGTTGTCGATGCCGTAGACATCACCCGTGGCATTGGCAAACGTCGTGAGGTTGCCCGACGAATCTGTCCACACTGCACCCTTGGGGCTTCCCGGAGCAATGGCCACGGAAGAGTTCACACTCACCGAAATGGGGTTCTGAGTGGGATCAAACGACACGAGCGCACCCGTTGTGGTGTCGAACCCGTGTGCCGTTGTCGTTCCGCCGGACGTGACGATGGCGAGGTCGCCAAAGTCCACGTTGGCCGGAAGGGTACCGATTTGCGTGCCGACGGCGGTGGCAAGGTCAATGCTCCACACAGACTTATCTGCGTCGGTGTAGTCGAACGTGATCAGGCTGAGCCCGTCGGTCGAGACATCACCGGCCAAGAAGTTGTGTGACGGATCGGCACCACTGAGCGATCCCACCGACTCGTAGGAGCCGTCGGAAGCAATCTTGATGAGGTTCACGGGTGCCACGGTCAGGGCGTAGATGAAGTTGTCCACGGTGTTGTAGCCACCCGCGTTGAATCCTTCGGCGTGAACGTCACCCAGGTTGGCGTAGGTGAGCACTGCAGGCGACGCGGAGGTATCAACCGTGCCGATCTTGAGTTGAGTCTGGATGGACTGGTAGGTGATGGCTTCGCACGAGAACGCGGAACCCAGCGCCTGGGCCGGTGCCGGTACGAGGGCCACAGTAGCTGCGGCGGCAAGGGCAAGAACGGAAATTCTGAGGGTCTTTTTCACGCGAACTCTTCTCACTCATGGCAAAAGGGGCAGGGTATTCAACCCCATGATGACAGAGGGCGTTGCGGTTGCCGGCGCCGATCGGGCGTGGCGTGTCGCGACTAAATGATGCCTGCTCGCACCAGGCGATCGCGTGCCGCTTGCTCAACCGGACTCTCCGGGCCCACAGCGAGTTTGATTAGCCGAAGCGCGACTCGCGTCACGGGCACAATGATCCATCGCGGTCCCGCACGTAACCCGAGCAAGCGCCGGTATTCGGGACGCAGGCTCACGACCGCCGCGGCGAACAACAATCGGTAGGCGATTTTCGTTGCGCCGGGTAGCGGTGGTCGCCGGAGGAATTCCACGACCTGCCGCGTGCGTTCGTCGGAGCGCAAGATGCCACGATCGATGAAATCGGCGATGGCGACGTCCAGCTCGGTCTGGCTCATGGGGCATTTAGCTAACCCCAGTGGCGCCACGGCCACGCTCCACTGCGCAATGTAGTTGTCGGCACCCGAGGAGGCGTTTCCCGCAGGAATCGCCTCGGCGCAGAACGTTTGGTGAGCCACGAGAAACGATTCCATGAAGGCGATGTGCACCCACAGCAACAGGTCCGGGTCGGCGGCCCGATACGACACCTCGGCACCGTCTCTGGCTTCGTATATGCCCACGACGCGTTTGTGCATCCGGTTCACGCGACCCGCCTCGCTGGCCACGGCAGTCTTCGAGCCGAACGTCGTGACCGTGAGCCAGCGAATGGTGCCCGAAAGACGGCCGAGCGGGTCCTCGGCATAGCGCGAGTGATCCATCACACCCCGCAGCGTTCCGGGATGAAGCGCCTGCACCAGCAGTGCGCGGATGCCTCCCACCAGCGTGCCAAACCCGCCGTGCACCAGCCACGGCGCATCGCTCGGCACGAAGTAGCCCGGCTCGTCTCCGGCAGCCACAACCGCGAGCCACGGAGGAACACCGTCCGGGTCACCCGACAGTAGACGTCGAAAACGAAACGACAGGTTGGCCTGTAATCGGTTGGGACTCACTCTCCCATCCTGCCAAGCCGTAGCCTGTGCTCATGACCACTTCACAACGCGTTCGCTTCGGGATCTACCTTTCTCTCGCGATAATCGGTCTCGTCACGGCGTGGACCTTCAATGCCCTCGCCGTGAGCGAGAATGCCGACTACGTGCGCGCCTGGTTTGGCAGCGCGGTGGATTGGGTGCTCGGCGCCGACCTCGCGATTGTTGCCATCGCCATCGTGATCTTTATGTTTGCGGAAGGGTCACGTCTCGGCATGAAGCACGTCTGGATTTACGTGGTCCTCGCGGGCATCACGGCCATGGCCTTCACTCTCCCGCTCTTTCTCGCCATGCGCGAGCGGCACCTCGCTCGCACCGCCGATCCGACCGGGCTGGTCGAAGCACCGGTGCGCGCGAAACGCTAACCGAGACGCTAACCGAGACGCTCGGTCACCTCACGGTGACAGGACTCGATTCCGGCATCCATCACCCGCGCAATGGTGGGCCACGTGGCACGCATGCGTGACGCGGCATAGCTCGAGGTGTCGCCCTCCGAACGCGCCAACCATGTTGTCCAATTCACGCACAGTCGGATGAGCCCCAACGGAAAGAGCACGTCACGTTCGCCCTCGGTGAGGGAAGCCTCAGCCACGTAGCCGTGCACCACCGTGACAAAGGCATCCAACGGCGCTGGGGACCCGAGCATTGCGTAGCCGGCGGCAATGGCAATGTCGGCAACACGAACCGTGCGCACGGTGTCGTTGAAGTCAATGACTCCCTGCACGCGCACGGGGTGAGCGGGATTCACGAGAACGTTGTGCGTGTTGAGGTCCTGGTGAACCGTGGCGACGGGAAGGGCATCCAGCCCGGCGAGCGGAGCAGCCACGTACGACATGATCTCGCGAATCGTTCGTGTCTCGGCGGATTCCGGCAGCCGCCCCAGCGACTCGCGCAGCGCCTCGAGCGAACGTGTGAGCACCCAGAAATGTTCGGGCAGTCCGGGTGGTGGCACGAGGTCGCCCAGCGCCGCGGTGAGCTGAGCGGACACCGCGCCAAGGTCGGAGAGGAACTCCGGCCCGGGAACCACGTCGAGGCTCGACATCAACTCGCCCTCGAGATAACTCAGCACGCGGACGACGTGGGTCACGTCGGCGATGTCCATCGAAACGCGAAGGGCCCCCGACAACGCGGGAACAAGGTGAGGCACCTCGAACCCAAAGGAGTGCTCGGCCAGGCGCACATGAACCATTTCCTGCCAGATGAGCTCGGGCGAGTCGATGACATCGGGGCGCGCCTTGATGAGGAAGGCTTCGCCCGAGTCGCTTGCCATGCGGATGCTGGCATCCGTCTCGCCCTCAATCACCATGGTGGGCGTCAGGCTGAGCCCATAAACCTCGCCCAGGTCGCTGGCGAGCCGGGCCACGACTGAGTCGGAAAAACGAACGAGCGTCATTGCTGCAGTGAGGCGAGGGTGTCGTCGAGGGCGCTCACCACGCGCTCGACGTGCGTGGGCTGGAACACGAGTGGTGGACGCACCTTGAGCACGGTGCCTCGTGGGCCGGTCGAGCTAATGAGCACACCTCGATTGCGTAGCCCGTTGACGATAGCGTCGACGAGGGCCTTGCTCTCGGCCGGCGACTCGCGTGCCGGCGACAGATCTCCGCCGGCGATCAGGCCCGTGCCACGAACGGTGGCGTTGATGCCGTGGGCCGCCAGTGTCTGGTCCAGCCCCTGTCGGAGCAGGGCTCCGGTCGTCACGACGTTGGCCAAAACGTCCAGGCGTTCGAGTTCGTCGAGCACCGCGTCGGCGGCGGCGATGCACACCGGATTACCACCGAACGTGTTGAAGTAGCGGAACGTGTCGCCGTAGGCATCGAGCAGTTGGGCCGTACCCACGAGCGCGGCGATGGGTAGCCCGTTACCCATGGGCTTGCCCAAGATGACGAGGTCGGGCACGATGCCGTGCCGATCGAAACCCCACAGGTGCGTGCCGGTGCGCCCGAAACCGGACTGCACCTCATCGGCGATAAACACGCCGCCGGCTGTGCGCACAGCCTCGCGCACCGGCGCCATGAAGCCCACGGGATCCGTGAAGACGCCGTCGCTCGTCAACACCTGATCCATGATGAGGGCGGCGAAACCCACACCTCGCGCCTCGAGGGCGGCGATGGCCTCGCGCACCCGGCGCGCAAACTCTTCTCCTCCGTCGCCCGCCGCAAGGGCGTCCTCGGGCACGTCGACCAGCGCGACGCGGTCGTCAACAAAGTGCCGCGACAGGCTCGGGCTCACGGCATGAGTTGCCGCCGTGGTGCCGTGATAGGCGTTCGAGGTGGCAATCACACCCTCGTGTCCGGTCGTAAACCGTGCCACCTGGAGCGCGAGGTCAACCGCTTCGCTGCCCGAACACGTGAAAATCGTCTTATTCAGCGCGGCGGGAAACAAGCTCTCGAGGCGCGACGCGTACTCGGCAACAGACGGATAGATGTAGCGCGTGTGCGTATTAGCGATGCGCAACTGTGCGGCGACGCGGTCGGCAACGTGCGCATTGCTGTGTCCCACGACGGGCACGTTGTTGTAGACATCCAGTAGCGGGGTGCCCGACGCGTCGTGAATCCAGACGCCCTCGGTGTGGTCCACCACCACCGGATTCTCGTAGAACAGGCGATACGACGACGGCAGTGCCTCGCGCCGCGCATCCAGAGGCGACGTCTCGGCGGTCATGACCCTATTCTCCCCGGAGGGTGGCCGTCGCGGCGACATCCACCTCAAGCGAGGCGTCAATGCGGTCGCTGGTGAAAACGACTCCGTAGTCGTTGCGGGCACTCGCCAACGAGACGAAACCGGCCAATACGTCGGTGCGCACACTCTCGGCGGGGCGATCGTGCGGATTTCCGTATCCGCCTCCACCGCTCAACCGGTGTCCCACCATCTCGCCATGCGCGAGCGTGACGCTGCCGATGAGCGGCGCCGACACTTCGGCTCCCCCCTCGCGCAACACATAGGGCTCGGACGGTGCGGCATCGCCGCCGCCGGCCACACCCCGCGGCGGGTTGACGTTGCCATCGGTCACGTAGTGAGCTGTCATCTGGTCGACCACCGGCCCGTACTCGCACACGATTCCGGGCGCTCCGCGCCATTTGCCCACACCACCCGAGTCGGTCCTCACACGCATTTGCCGAATGAGAATCGGGTATTTCTGTTCATCCACCTCAACGCTGTCGCGCAGCATCAGACCGTTTGTCACCGAGTTGCCAAAGGTCACCCAACCGTCATACCCCGGACCACCCGGTCCGCCCTGGCTGCCGATGAACAGCTGGTTGACGAACGTCGCATTGTTTCCGCCGCGGGTATCCTGACCCGAAATCACGGCGAAACCCGGGCCGAGTCCGTTGGAGCCCTCGGCCATGCCCTGGCCCGGCCAGCGTTCGGCGATGATGCGCTGCGTGGTCATGACAAGCCGCTCCCCCACGTTGGTCGTGGCGACGGAGGTGGAGTGCGGGAACTTCGGCCGGCCGACGATGCAGTTGTCACGAATCAAGACCTCGATGCAGCGAAAACTGCCCGCATTGCGAGGAACAGATGCGTCCAGGCAGTTGAGCACACCGGTCATCGAATTGTTGATCGAGCACGTTTCCGACTCGTTCATTCCGCCATCGATGCAGTCGATGTTGTCACGCAGGTCGATGACGATGCGCCCCTCATCCGGCTTCACCTCGATGGACACATTGATGGTGAGCCCGTCGGGCGCGAGGTCACCCACCGGGTCGTGCACGCCAAAGCCGGAGGCCACACCCGGCTCCATGCGCGAAATGGTGTCTTTCATCAGGACCTCGGAATAGTCGAACCAATCCTCGATGTAGTCCTTGATGACGTCTAGGCCGTACTTGGCACAGAGGGCCTTGAGGCCGCGTTCACCGATGCGGGCCGCGCCCACCATGGCGAGGTAGTCGCCGTACCACTGGTTGGGCACGCGAATCCGACTGCGGCACATGGTGATGATGTCGTCGATGTCAGTGAAATCACGCTGAACCTTGATGGCCGTGAAAACCAGCGCGCCCTCCTCGTAAACATCCTTGGCAAAGGGCATGTACGTCGTGGGGGCTGAGTTTCCGATATCAGCCTGGTGTGCCTTGGCCAGCGTGGTGAACATGTGCACGCCGTCGACAAAGACCGGCACCATGAGCGTGTGGTCGGCCGCGTGGGTGTTGCCGGCGTAGGGGTCGTTGTGCAGGAAGGCGTCGCCCTCGCGCAGATCCGGGTGACGCCGCGTCATGGCTTCACCCAGTCGCTCGCCGCCAATCACGTGAACAGGAAGTCCCTCGGCCGTCGCGAGCAGGCGATTGTCACCCGTGATGATGGAGCACGAGAAGTCGCGAGCCATGTTGAGCACGGCCGAGCGGCCGGCACGCAGCAGCGTATTCTCCATCTCGCGAACGATGCCATCGAGGCGGTTGGCAATGACCGACATGTCAATGACGTCTGTCTTGTAGGTGCGCATTAGAACGAGCTCCCGTCTGCCCCGATGTGGAGTTGGTAGTTTCCCGAGTCGAGAATCTCGAGCCGTTGGCCGGGATACACGACGAGCGTCGTGGTGTCTTCGCGCACAATCGCCGGTCCGGTAATGTCGCCCAGCTCGCGCATCCGCTGTGCGGAGACGAGTCGCGCGTCGACCCACCCGGTCTCGCGGAAGTAGGTGGGGCGCACGCCCTCGGCATCGGATTCTGCGGGCTGATCGATGAAGACGTTGCGTTCGTCGTTGCCGGCGAGGCGCGCAACGGCCCGGGCGCCGTAGCCCAGAATCTCGACGTGCTCGCCCTCCTCAAATACGCCAAAGACCCGTTGGTGTTCCTCGTGGAAGCGGTTCTCAATGTCCACTGCCGTGATGGCGCGGGCATCGTCGTAGGAACCGAGCGACACCGTGAGCTCCCAGGCCTGCATGGGATAGCGCGCGTGCAGGTAGAACTCGATGCCGGTCGACGAAATGGTCGCCGGGTCAATCGAATCAAGGAACTCCTGACCCTGGCGGTGAACGTGAGCAAACGCGTCGTTGATCAGCTCGAAGTCGGGCGACCCGGTCGTTTGGAACGTGATGATGTCAAACTCGGACAGGATGTCGGAGTGCGCGGCACCGTATGCACTCATCGCGCCGGCGCTCTTGGGCAGGATCACCGTTCGGGCACCGAGCTCGGCGGCGACCATACCCACGTTGATGCCCGAGGCACCTCCGCCGGCAACGAGCACAATCTCGCGCGTATCGATACCCTTCGACACCGTCTTTTCCCGAATCGCCGT
>CANFVD010000046.1 GCA_947450345.1 Actinomycetota bacterium | reverse complement strand
TCGGGGATGAGCTGCATGTCCGACTCGTGAATCGAGGCGAAGCCGCGGATCGACGAACCGTCGAACAGCTGACCAACGGTGAAGAATTCCTCGTCCACCGTGTGCGCGGGAATGTTGAAGTGCTGCTGAACACCGAGCAGGTCGCAGAAGCGAATGTCAAGGAACTTGACGTCGTTGTCCTTGATAAAGGCAAGGACTTCGGAGGAGTTTGTGAACATAGGTATTCGTCTCTTCGTCGAAGGGATGGGTGGGTCACGAGATTTCTCGTGTTGTAACTCTACGTGCGAGCCGTGACACGGCTGTGACGCTATTGTTTCAGAAATGTTAAGGCCAACGCGAGTTGAGCGGAGGCTTCGCGCCCCGCTCGGCACGCATCTCAGTGCACGGCGTGCCTAGGATGAAGACGTGAGTGCGTCTAACCGACCGGGACAGGCCGGATATCCCGGTAAGAAACTCGGGTTACCTGAGACGGGTTATCGTTCTGTCGCACGTGTCGGACGTCGCATCGTGGCGCTCTTGCTGGATTGGGCCATCGCCTACATCATCGCGCTGCTCTGGCTCGGTCTTTCTGCCCTCACGCAGCCGGGTCTCGGGCAATTTGCCATCCTCGGAATTTTTGTCGCTCTTCAGATCGTGTCGATTCCCATTCTGGGCGGGAGTATCGGTCATCGCGCCTTGGGCCTGGCGGTCACACCGATACGCGGCGGTTGGGTTGGCGTGTGGCGACCAGTCGTGCGTAGCCTGCTGCTGGGCATCGTGATCCCCGCCCTGGTATGGGACGCTGACCAGCGCGGATTCCACGACAAAATCGCGGGCACCGTTTTGGTGAGAACGGGCAAATAGCGCCCTCAGGTTTTTTCGCGCGCCGTAATTTCTAGCGCGGGCGACCCATACTGCGCACGCGGTTGGGGTCAATGCCCTTCGGGATGGGCATGTCGTGCCCGAGAGACGACATGCGCTTGGACACCACGAGAACCTCTGCTTTCGTCAGCACCTTGGGCAGGCCTCTAACGCGCTTGGCCAACTGCGTGAGGGGAACCGAACTTTCGTCTGGTCCGACGTTGAGAACCGTGATGGGCACATTGGGAAGCAGGCGCACACTCTTGCGACGTTCGTCGTCGGACAGGCGCTGGGTGCGTGAACTGGGGCCTTCTGCCACGAGGACAACGCCAGCGCGGCCGATGGCGCGGAACACGGCATCCATGGTCTTGGGGTTCACGGCGATGGGCTGGTCACTCGTGATCCAGCCGCGACGCAGTGCGCCCGACAGCACGGCACCGGAAGCACCGGGCTTACCCTGCATTTGGCGATAGGCGGTGAACTCAGCGATGCGCCCCATCACGATGAGGCCCAACAGCACACCCACGAGGGTTCCGAGTACGACCCACAGAACCCAGCTGAGCACATTGCCGTTGGCGAAGAGAACACTGACGACGACGGCGATGGCCACGGGCACCAGAATGACCAGAAGGGTCCAGAGGGTCACCATCGGGTTGTGCTTGCGGGTGACCTTATAGACCTCCCACAACTGAGCAAGTTGACCGGGTTCGCGCTTCTTCTTTGCCATGCGTCAACAATACCGGCAGAGCGCCTTCAGCCAGTCTCGCGACCGGCTAGACCGCCTGTGAGAATCCGGTCTTCTCAGCGGCCAAGTGCGCGAGGTGCTCGGGAATTTCGTGACCGCGGGCAATCATCGATTGCGCGTAAAGGCGGCCGGCGCGGTAGGAGCTTCTGACGAGAGGGCCAGCGAGAACGCCAAGGAATCCCAACTCCTCGGCTTCTTCCTTGATTTCGACGAACTCATCCGGGTGCACCCAGCGTTCCACCGGATGATGGCGTGCGCTGGGGCGCAGGTACTGCGTGATGGTGATGATGTCGGTTCCGGCCTCGTGCAGATCGCGCAGGGCCTCCGAAATTTCGGCGCGCTCCTCGCCCATGCCCAGAATGAGGTTGGACTTAGTGATGAGGCCAGCGCGACGTCCCTGCGTGATCACGTCAAGCGAGCGCTCGTAGCGGAAAGCAGGTCGGATGCGCTTGAAGATTCGCGGGACGGTTTCGAGGTTGTGCGCAAACACCTCGGGAGCAGCATCGAATACCTGGCCCAAGAGCTCGGGGTTTCCGCTGAAATCAGGAACCAAAATCTCCACGCCCGTTCCGGGGGACTGACGGTGAATTTCGCGAATGGTTTCGGCGTACAGCCACGCTCCCTCGTCGTCGAGGTCATCGCGGGCCACCCCGGTAACAGTGGCGTAGCGGAGCTGCATGGTGGCAACGGATTCGCCGACACGGCGCGGCTCGTCGGCATCGAAGGCATCCGGCTTACCGGTGTCAATCTGGCAGAAGTCGCATCGACGCGTGCACTGCGAACCACCGATGAGGAACGTTGCCTCCCGATCTTCCCAGCATTCGTAGATGTTGGGGCATCCGGCCTCTTGGCAGACGGTGTGCAAGCCCTCTGACTTCACGAGCCCCTGTAGAGCTTGGTACTCGGGGCCCATTTTGGCGGTCGTGCGAATCCATTCGGGCTTGCGCTCGATAGGTGTCTCGGCGTTGCGCACCTCGAGTCGAAGCAGCTTGCGTCCGTCAGTTGAACTCATGAATTCCTTCAAACTCGGCCACGAAGGCGTGGCGCACATGATCAGTAACGTCGGTCGGGGTGATATTTCTTCCCGTCTCGATCGAGAGTGTGGTGGGGCCCGCGTCGCGAATACCGCAGGCCACGATACTGGCGTACGGCCCGAGCGAGTTCGAGCAGTTCAGTGAGAAGCCGTGCATGGTCACACCCTCGGCCACCCGGATGCCAATGGCAGCAATCTTGTTGTGACCGAGTCCGCGTCGCACCCACACCCCACTGCGACCGTCGACACGCTCACCCTCGACGTCGTAGGTGGCGAGAACAGAGATCAGGACCTCTTCGAGGCGACGGACGTGCGCGACCACGTCGATCGGATCCGTCAATCGCACGATGGGGTAACCGACCAGTTGACCCGGGCCGTGCCACGTGATTTTGCCGCCGCGGTCGACGTCGATGACCTCGGTGCCGTCCGTGGGTCGTTCGTCGGGTTCGGTGCGCTTGCCGGCGGTGTACACGCTGGTGTGTTCGAGGAGCAAGAGCGTGTCGGCGGTCGTACCGGAAACGACCTCGGCGTGAACTCGACGTTGAAGTTCCCAGGCGTCGCGGTAGTTCACCGCGTCAGCGTCGAGTCCCACAATCTGCACATCAAGCACGGTTCTTAGTCTACGTGTCTGCCCTCCACACCTCGCACTGCCTGCAACCGTGCACCGAGGGAGAAACGGGGCGTTCGACTGCGCGCGGGCGGGGCAGTCTGGGGCCATGCACGATTCATCGCATCCTCAGGTGGTTGGCGGGTACCGTCTCGGGCGGCGCGTTGGCGAGGGGCGGTTTTTGGGTCACGCGCTCGCACCGGCTCTCGTGGAGATTGTCTTCCTCGATGCGCTCAGTGTGGACGAGCAGCGCACAGTGTGTGCTGAGGCAAACGATTTTTCGTCACTTCCTGACGGAGGGCGCGTGGCGATACTTCCGCGCATCGGGATGACGTCAACGCTCGACTCGGTCGCCACAGACGCGCCACTGCGACTGGCGACTCCGCCCGATCTGCGGGAGTCATGGCGTCACCTGGAGGAAGCCGCGGCCCGCGCGGCACACGGTGCTGAGCCCGTTCATGAGTCGGGGAAGTCTTTGCTGACTCGAGTGACAGGAATCCTCACACGTGCACGGCGAGGCCCCGTGATGCTGGCAGTCGTCGCAGGAATAGTTGCTGTGCTCGCCGTCGTACTGCTCTCGCCAGCGCCGGAGCGCTCAGACGTTTCGAGCTTCCCATCCGAGTTGATCGGCCTTCCGAGCGCAACTCCGTCGCCACGAGTATCGGCCGAGCCTTCGGGGGTCGACATCACGCCAACATCGGAGCCACTCACGCCGACCAGCACTCTGGGCGATTTCGTCTTGGTGCACGTGCCTGCTCGGGATGCCAGTGGCACCACCGATGTCGCCGTTCTCGAGCGCGACGGCGATACGTGGATTGTTCGCGAAACCTATCCCGACTCGGCGACCGCGGGAAACGAAGCGGGCTAAATGCCGAGGATGCCCTCGAAGTCGCCCTCTTCCAGACGTTCCTTCATCGCGGTCAGGAAGCGTGCGGCATCCGCGCCGTCGATGATGCGGTGATCGTAAGAGAGTGCGAGATAGACCATGGAGCGCACCGCAATGAAGTCTTGGCCCTCGGAGGTGACAACCACCGGGCGACGCGTGACGACGCCGGTGCCGAGGATAGCCAGCTGAGGCAAAAACACAACGGGCGTGTCAAAGAGAGCTCCCCGCGAACCCGTGTTGGTGAGGGTGAACGTTCCGCCGGCCAGTTCGTCGGGCTTGAGGGCGTTCTCTCGGGTCCGGGTGGCCACGTCATCGATGGCCGCGGCGAAGGCGGCGATGTTCAGGCTGCCCGCATCGCGGATAACCGGAGTCAGGAGACCGCGCTCGGTGTCGACCGCAATGGACATGTTCTCGTGAGCGGGGTAAACAATGTTGTCACCATCAACCGAGGCATTGATTACCGGATACGCCTGCAGCGCTTCGGCCGCGGCGACCGCGAAGAACGGCATGAAGCTGAGCTTGACGCCGGTCTGCTGAACGAACGCATTCTTGACGCGGTCGCGGAGCTGGGCTACGCGCGTCACGTCAACCTCAACCACCGTGGTGAGTTGAGCGGTCTGCTGCATGGAGGCGACGGCGCGCTCGGCAACGACCTTGCGCAGGCGCGTCATCGGCACCGAGGTGCCTCGCAGTGGCGAAACCGTGAGGGGAGTCCGGGGCTTGGAGGGCGCAACGACGCCGGCCGCCACGGGAACGGCATGAATCACGTCTTCCCTGCGGATGCGGCCACCGATGCCAGTGCCGGTCACGTTCGAGAGGTCAACACCTTGATCGGAGGCAAACTTACGAACGATGGGCGTGACGTAGCCGGAATTGGCGACCGAAGGCGACGAGGGTGATACCGACTCGGCAACAGGAGCCGGTGCGACTACGGGCGCGGCAGCGGGCGGCGCTGGCGGAGCAGCGACCGGTGCAGGAGGTGCCGGCGGGGCCGCGACAGGCGCGGCTACGGGAGCGGGCGGAGCAGGCGGTGCGGCAACAGGAGCTGCAGGAGCCGCGGGCGCCTCGACGGGCGCGGCCACAGGCTCGGCCGCGGCCGGTGCTGCGGCGGGTGCCGCCCCGGCGCCGGATCCGTCACCGATGGTGGCAAGAATCGTTCCGACGGCTACGGTCTCGTCTTCTTGCACGAGAATCGCCTCGACAACACCGGAGATGGGCGAAGGAATCTCGGTGTCAACCTTGTCGGTTGAGACCTCGAGTAAAGGCTCGTCAACCTCGATGCGGTCACCGACTTTCTTCAACCAACGGGTGACGGTGCCTTCGGTGACGCTTTCGCCGAGTGCCGGGAGGCTAACGGATTCGCTCATGAAAATTTGCTCCTGTGCTTGCTGATATCGAGTGAAGTCTAGAACGCTTAGAGCGTGTGGAGTGGCTTGCCGGCCAGATAGAGGAATGCCTCACCCAGTGATTCGTTCTGAGTGGGGTGGGCGTGCACCAGGGGAGCAATGTCTTCCGGCTGCGCTTCCCAGTTCACCACGAGTTGGGCTTCGCCCACGAGTTCGCCGACGCGGGCGCCAATCATGTGCACGCCAACGACGGGTCCGTCGACAACGCGAACGACCTTGACGATGCCCGCGGTGCCCAAAATTTCGCTCTTGCCGTTTCCGGCCAGGTTGTACTCGTACGCCGATACCTTCTCGGCGCCGTAGTGCTCGATGGCTTTGGCCTCGGAGAGGCCAACCGACGCGATTTCCGGTTCGCAGTAGGTGACCTTCGGGATGTTGATGTCGGGCACCAGCAGCGGATTCAGTCCGGCAATTTCTTCGGCGACGAAGAATCCCTGCTGGTAGCCACGGTGGGCCAGCTGCAGTCCGGGAACGATGTCGCCCACGGCGTAGACGCCGGGAACGCTCGTGGCCAGGCGGTCATCCGTGATGACGTAACCGCGATCCATCGTGATGCCCACTTCTTCAAAACCGTTGCCCTCGGTTGCGGCGCCGCGACCGACGGCAACCAACAGGATGTCGGCAGTGACTGTCTCGCCGTTTTCGAGCGTGACCACGACTCCCTGGTCATCCTGACTCACCGACTGGAAGCGCACGCCCACAGTGAAATCAATGCCGCGCTTGCGGAAGGCACGCTCGAGGTTCTTGCTGATGGTTTCTTCCTCATTAGGAACCAGGTGGGGGAGGCCCTCAATGATGGTGACGTTCGCTCCCAGTGACTTCCACACCGAGGCAAACTCGACACCAATCACGCCACCACCGAGAATCGCGACGCTGGCCGGGACGTAGTCCATGAGCAGTGCGGTCTCGCTGGTGATCACGCGACCACCAATCTCGAGGCCGGGAAGTGACTTTGAGTAAGAGCCCGTGGCGAGCACCACATTCTTGGCGGTGAGCACACGATCACCCACGGTCACAGTGGTGGGCGAGGTCAACTTGCCGCGACCTTCGACAACCTCTATACCGCGCTGCTTGATCAGGCCCTGCAGGCCCTTGTACTTCTTGGCCACGATGTTGTCGCGGTAGGCGTTGACGCCGACCATGTCGACGCCGTTGAACTGCGACAGGATGCCGTACTCGGCCGACTCGCGCGTGACGTCGGCCACCTCGGCCGCGTGCAGGAGCGCCTTGGTGGGGATACACCCCCGGTGCAGGCAGGTGCCGCCGAGCTTGTCGGATTCCACGAGGGCTACGGACATGCCGAGTTCCGTTGCGCGAATTGCCGCGGCATAGCCACCGCTCCCGCCTCCGAGAACGACGAGGTCAAAAGAGTCTTCAGACACGAAAGGTCACTCCTTGGTATAGAGGATTATGGGGTTGCAACCCCACGACACGGAACGACGGTTGTGCCATCGTTTCCGCAATGAGACTACTACTTTTGGGCGAGCGCCTCGGCGAACGAGATCAGACTGCGGGCGGTGGTGCCAGTCGGGCCCGAGCCGGTGAACCCATAGGCACTTCCGGCGTTATTCGCAGTACTCGCTATGTCCAAGTGAATCCAGGGCAGTCGAGGCGCCTGTGCCGCCGAGGACGTGGTGCCCACAAATTCGCGGAGGAATGCCGCCCCGACGAGCATGCCACCGGCGGTATTGCCCGGTTTCGCGTTGGCGATGTCCGCGATGTCTGAGGCAAGGATTGCCCTGCTCTCGTCCGGAATTGGCATGGGCCAAATGTTTTCGCCACATTCAGTGGCCACTTCCGCGAGCCGGGAAATCTCTTCGGGGGAGCCCATCGCTCCGACGTGCCGTGTTCCGAGCGCCACGGTAGCCGCGCCCGTCAGGGTTGCGACGTCGATCACCATGTCGGGGTGCTCCGCACTCGCGGCCACAAGGGCGTCCGCCAAAACGAGGCGACCTTCCGCGTCTGTGTTAAGCACCTCGACGGTGGTGCCGCCATGCATGGTCAGAACATCGTTGGGCCGGGTGGCGAAACCGCTGGGCATGTTCTCGGCGATGGCCAACCAGGCCGTGACTCGAATCGACAGTCCCGCTTGCGCGATAGCGCGGATGACCGCTGCGACGGTGGCGGCACCCGTCATGTCGTATTTCATGCCGACCATGCCGGTGGGCGTCTTGAGCGAGAGTCCGCCGGTGTCAAAGGTGATGCCTTTGCCGACAAGCGACAGGTGCTTTTTCGCGCCCGCAGGCCGGTAACTCAGTTTCATCAACCTCGGGGGTCGCTGTGACCCCTGCCCGACGCCGAGTATCCCGCCAAAGCCATCTCGAGCGAGTTTCTTTTCGTCCCACACCGTGACGGTAATCGGCAGCGACGCCACCGACGTCCGTACCCGTTCGACCAGGGTCTCGGGATAGAGATCGTTTGCGGGGGTGTTGACGAGATCTTTGATGAGGGCAACGGCCTCAGCGCGTTGCCGCAGCGAGTCGACGCGAGCTTTGCTCAACTTCGCTGCCGTTGTGACGTGAACGCTGGAGACGGGTTTCAGAATCTTGCTGGTGTCTCGCTTGTATGCCGTGAAGGTGTATGCCCCGAGTAATGCTCCTTCGGCCAGTGCGGCCACCACTTCGGAGTCATCGAGTCCTAATGAGAAGTCAACGGCGCCACTTCCGGCAAGCTTGCGCACCGCGGAACCTGCCGCGAGACGAACGGAATGTGCCGTGACGCCAGATCCGAGACCGACAAAGACGATGGCTCGGGAGGCATCACGCGGATCGGGAATTCGCGTCAACGAATCGACGGCGGTGGAGGGCAGGACGACGGGAAGTACCTCAGCCAGATACTGGAGCGAAGCATCGGCATGCAGGTGGCGATGAGTGGAGTCTCCCGAGACGCCCACAACGCGAACTGACGTGCCGGACGGGGCGGTGGCGCTGAGGCGCAACTGAGGCAGGGTCACGGGTCCATGCTAGCCGTGTGCCCTCGGCGAACACCCGGCTTACCGCGTGAGCCGGAGCGTAAACTGGGGACATGTCGGTGAACTCCCTCTTCTCGTTTAGCGTGAGTGTCGCCGACGTTCCTCGGGGGCTTCCCCTGGTCGCAGGTATCACGGGCTTCACCGATTCCGGAAACGCCGTGACCCAGTTCACTGACTACATCCTCGACACCCTCGACAGTCGCCTGGTTGGTGAATTTGATCACGACCAGCTCCTCGACTACCGGGCGCGTCGCCCCGTGATTTATTTCGACCAGGACCACCTCACCGGTTACGAGCCGCCACGTTTGGGTTTGTACCTCGTCAAAGACGACATCGGTCGCCCATTCCTCTTTCTGACCGGCTATGAACCCGACTTCAAGTGGAATGCCTTCGCCGACGCGGTGCTCGAGCTCGCGCGTCTCTTCGACGTCTCGTCAACCACCTGGGTTCACGCAATCCCGATGCCCACCCCGCACACGCGTCCGCTCGGCACCACGGTGAGCGGCAACCGCGCCGACCTCGTTGCGTCGCACTCCGTGTGGCGCCCTCACACGCAGGTTCCGGCCACGGCAATGCACCTCGTCGAATACCGAATGCATCAACGTGACGATGTCGTTGTCGGTTTTGTCCTCTTGATACCTCACTACTTGGGTGACACGGAATTTCCGCCGGCAGCCATCAAAGCGTTGGAAATGATTTCACTTGCCACGGGTCTGGTCTTCCCCACAGATCGTCTGCGCGAAGAAGGCCGCACCTTCCTCGCCAAGATTGATGAGCAAAAGGAATCGAACGAGGAGTTGGCCAAGTTGGTCACCGCGCTCGAGCAGCGTTACGACGCCTATATGGCCGACAATGCCGTTCGTCCCGCAAATCTCGACGATCAGGGTCCGCTGCCGTCCGCCGATGAGATCGCTGCAGAGCTGGAGAAATTCTTGGCCTTGCGACGCACCACCGAAAATTCCGACGGCGATTCACTCTTTGACTCCTAGCCGACGGTGGCCGGTCCGTGGCGTTGACCGTCAGACGAACGTGCAACAATAGAGGCAGGACCCATCACGTCTCCTTCGGGGGGCTTGACATGGGTCCTCGTAGTGGGCACGACGCACCGTCAGCCCGGTCGTAAGGAGTAGTTGAGGCGCATGGCACTATTTGGTCGTCGGAAGAAGCCCGAGTCTGATTCGGCTGAGTCCACTCCTGCCGTAAAGGTTCCCGCCAAGGCCCCGGCCGCGAAGGCTCCCGCCAAGGCAACCGCGCCCAAGACTGCTGCTAAGGCTCCTGCGCCCAAGACTGCTGCTAAGGCTCCTGCTGCTAAGGCTCCTGCTGCTAAGGCTCCTGCTGCTAAGGCTCCTGCTGCTAAGGCTCCTGCTGCTAAGGCTCCTGCTGCTAAGGCTCCTGC
>CANFVD010000045.1 GCA_947450345.1 Actinomycetota bacterium | reverse complement strand
CCAAAGTCCTTGAGGAGGTCCCGCAGGGTGATTCCCGGTAGATACTCCATGACGAGGTAGGCCATGTCAGAGTCTTGGCCCTGGTCAAAGACGCTCACCACGTTGGGGTGGGCAAGGCGGGCAGCCGATCGCGCTTCTTGAATAAAGCGGGTGCGAAAAGCGCTGTCGTCAGCGAGATGGCCGTGCATAATTTTGACCGCAACCTGACGCTCGAGCCGCAAATCGGTGGCCAGATAGACGGTAGCCATGCCGCCGCGAGCGATTCGCGAATCGACCTGATATCTGCCGTCGATGAGACGACCGATCATCGCATCCGCATCCGACTGTGCCACAAGCCAAATCCTACGAAAGCGGCACTACATTTGCCGGGTGAAACACCGGGACTTAGGCGAGTGCCGCGATTTCGCTCATGACCTGTGGGTTGGGAACAACGAGGCGCTGACCAACGATGAGTCGGCTCGTTTTGCCGAGTCCGTTTGCCGACATGAGAGCTCGGGGTTGAACGCCGTGTCCGCGGGCGATGGCTTCGAGCGTGTCTCCCGTCTTCACCCGATAACGCACGAGGTTGTCAATGCGGTCGTGCTCGGCCGTACCCGACGTGGTCCGGGGGATGTCGAGACGTTGACCGGCGAAGATGAGTGTTCGCCAGCTCAGTCCGTTTGCGGCCAAAAGCTCCACCGAGGACACGCCAAAAGAGGCGGCTATGGCGGCGACGGTGTCGCCCTCGAGGACCTCGTACGTGCCATTCCGCGCCAGAACTCGTGACGTTGTCGTGGGGGGACTCGTCCGAGAGGTTTGTGGGGCGATACTCTCGCCGTCGATGTCGGGCTGAGGGGCCGGCTCGGCATCGCAGGCTTCCGCGTTGATACCAAAGATCAGGCTGGTCACCGTGGCCACAGCAGTGGGGATGACGAGCAGGGAACTGCGACGACGCGCGCGAGCGGTGCGGGGCATGCGCGTCTCCTTCCGGCCGGTTTATCTCAGGTTGAACCTGAAACTTTAAGTTCACGCGGTATGCATTTATCTAGACTTTAGACTCACCCGGTATGCATTTAGCCAATTTCCTCAATCGGCGTGTCGTGGCGAGCGGTTGATGAGAGACGGGCGGGCATGGCAGAGTGGGGACGTGGCAGCAACATCACCGGAGTGGCTTACCGTTCCCGACCTGGTCGACCTTCTCAACCTCCCGCAGAGTCGCGTTCGCCGACTCATCGAAGACCGGCACCTCCTCGCGGTGCGTCGCGACGGAATTCTCTGTGTTCCCGCCTCATTTGTCAGAGACGGCGAACCGCTCCCTGAGTTGCGTGGCACCCTGCACTTGTTGGCGGATGCCGTCTTTAGCGACGACGAGGCCGTGGACTGGCTCTTGAGTGTCGATGACAGTTTGGGCTGCCCGCCTATCGACGCCTTGCGAGCTGGTCGCAAAACCGAGGTACGCCGGATTGCGCAAGCGCTCGCTTAGGACGGTCGCGTTGATTCAGGCGTAGATGGCGACGCACGCCGACCGAAGTACCGGCAGGAAAGCTTAGGCTGAACGTTCCGTGACAATTTGAGCGATCGTGGCCAGAGCGTCACGCACTTCGTCGGAAACGGGAACGTCTGCGAGTGCCGCGTGTGCCTGCCCAAGGTGCTCGGTGATCATTCGTTCAACTGCTTCTTCGGCACCTACATTTCGCAGGGTCATCTGAATTTCTGAGACACGTGACGGGGACAGGTGGTCGTCACCCAGGCCGGCAAGTGCCGTGGTGGCATCGCCGAGCCGGGCCTCTGCGATAGCAATGAGTGCCGTGCGCTTTCCCTCGCGGAGGTCGTCACCGACGGGTTTGCCCGTCTGCTTCTCGTTTCCAAATACGCCCAGTAAGTCATCGCGGAGCTGAAACGCGATGCCGAGAGGGAGTCCAAATTTCGATAGCCCCGTGAGGGTTGCCTCGTCGGCACCAGCTAGAGCCGCACCAATGCGCAGCGGGGCTTCAATCGAATACTTAGCCGACTTGTAGGTGACCACGCGGATGGCTCGCTCGAGGGCGCTGTCTCGGGCGACCACCGGCCAGGCAACCTCCTCGACGATGTCGAGGTATTGGCCTACAGTCACGTCACGACGCATGTTGTTGAACTCGGCGCGAGCTCGTCTGCCGACTGGCCCCTGTCCCGCGATCCCCGCGGTAATGAGTTCATCGCTGAAAGCGAGCAGGAGATCGCCAAAGAGGAGCGCTGAGGACACCCCAAATCGGTCTGCGTCACCCGCGAAACCGCTGCGCCGGTGCATGGCGTCGAACGCCCGGTGGGCCGCGGGCTTGCCACGTCGGGTATCCGAGCGATCCATGATGTCGTCGTGCACGAGCGCCGCTGCGTGGAAGAACTCCAGGCCGACAGCTACATCGATGGCGTTCTTTTCGCTGGGGCTGCCTTCTGATCCCGGTCCGGCGCTGGCAAAGCCCACAAGTGTGCAAATCGCGCGAAACCGCTTGCCGCCAGTGAGGAACGTTCGGGTTTGCTCAATGAACACCTCGGCTTCGGCGCCCATGTGGGACAGCGAATCCTCGGCGTCGGCAATAAACGACGCGATTCGTTCGTTGGTCGCAACTACCCAATTCTCGGCATTCAGCACTTTCCTACCCTACCTAGGGCGCGAGGGGTTACACTTCTTGTCTGAGCACAAAAGAGCCTGAAGGGGAGGTGCACCGTGCCATTATCTGAACACGAACAGCGTCTCCTCGACGAGATGGAGCGCAACCTCTACGGAGGAACTTCTGACGTCCACTCGGCCGGCTCTGCCGTGCGTCCGTCTTACCGGTCCTTGGCACTGGGCGTCATTGTCGCTGTCGTGGGCATTGCCACCCTCATCGTGGGTGTCACCAGCCAACTCATCATTCTGGGAGTGGTTGGATTTGTCGTCATGTTTGTGGGGGTTCTTCTTGCCGCCCGACCAGGCAAGCAGGGCACGTCCTCGACAAAGAAATCACAAACTCAGAGTCGCACTCGCTCGCGGTCGAGCTTTATGCAGCGCATGGAACAGCGTTGGGACAACAATCAACAAGATCGCCGATAAACACGGCGTAATTCAGTAACTTCCCGGTCCGGCTTCTGCCGGGCCTTTTTCGTCTCTCCTTCGGCCCGTCAGCGGCATTGGTGGCTGACGTGCGCGCACTGTGCGGGCGGATTAGTTCAATTCCCTCCACCATGAAACAATTGAAAAATCGACAGTTTTTCGGAGCTTTTTTGCAGAAAATGCCCAAATTGGTAGATTTGTGGAAGATTATGGAGTAAAGTGGAGGAGTAGTCCTCGACAGGCCGTGTGATCAAGGAGGTGCGCACCATGTTTCTGGGAACCCATGCGCCCAAACTTGACGACAAGGGCCGCGTTATTCTTCCGGCCAAGTTCCGCGCCGAACTCGCCTCGGGCCTCGTCCTCACACGCGGTCAGGAAAACTGCCTCTACGTTTTCAGCGAGTCCGAGTTTGGTGAACTCAACGAACGCATTCGTCAGGCACCGGTGACCAGTCGAGCGGCCCGCGACTTCTTGCGCGTATTTCTTTCTGGCGCGAGCGACGAAACGCCTGACGCGCAAAATCGGATCACCATCCCTCAGGTCTTGAGGGACTATGCCGGACTGCGTCGCGACCTCACTGTCATTGGAGCCGGCAACCGCATCGAAATCTGGGACGCGAATGCCTGGTCCACTTATCTGGCCGAACACGAATCAGCCTTCGCCAACACCTCGGAGGAGGTGATTCCCGGACTGTTCTAGCCACAGCGGCAGACTCCCCGCCATTGCTCCCTGAGACACCTTCCCCGGTAGCAGGTCGACATGGAGGGGGATCCGCCCCGGTGGATAGACCACACGGAACCGATATGGACATTCGCGAGATTCACATCCCCGTCATGAAAGACAGAGCCCTTGAACTCCTCGGTCCGGCCCTCACTGTTGAGGGAGCCGTGGTTATTGATGCGACTCTCGGCATGGGCGGCCACAGCGAGGCGCTGCTTGAAGCCTTTCCTGAGGTGCGCCTCATCGGACTTGACCGTGACGCTGACGCGTTGGCCATCGCACGCGAGCGATTGAGTCGGTTCGCCGCCCGCATTCATCTGGTCCACTGCGTTTACGACGAGATTGCCGAGGCGTGGCGCGGTACAGGCTGGCCATCTCCACGGGGAATCCTTTTTGATCTGGGAGTTTCGTCGCTTCATCTCGACGAGAAGGCGCGCGGATTCGCCTACGCGCAGGATGCGCCGCTAGACATGCGCATGAACGCTCAGGAGGGCGTAACGGCTGCCGATATTCTGTCCGACTATTCCGAGGGCCAGTTGCGGCGGATATTCGAGGTTTACGGCGAAGAGAAACTTTCGGCACGCTACGCCCGAGCCATCGTGGCCGAGAGAGCTGATCGTCCGATTGAGCGCTCGGGTCATCTTGTTGACGTGTTGCAGGCCGCTACGCCAGCCGCCCTCAGCAATGCGGGTCACCCGGCCAAGCGCGTTTTTCAAGCCCTGCGTATCGAGGTCAATGCCGAACTGGACGCGCTCTCCCTTGCGATGCCACGAGCCCTGGACATCCTCGCGTTGCACGGTCGAATCGTCGTCATGTCGTACCAATCCCTCGAAGACAAAATCGTGAAGGCGGAATTGGCGGAACGCTGTGAGACGCGCGCGCCGGCAGACCTTCCTGTTGTTCCGGAGCACCTGTTGCCGCAGATGCGCCTCATTACGCGCGGCGCTGAACAGGCCGATGCCGCAGAACGCGCGCGTAACCCCCGCTCAATACCCGTGCGCTTGCGTGCGGCCGAACGTGTAAGGGAAGCAGCATGAGCATGGCCCGACCCCTAGTCTCCGGGCGCATTGCGCCGGGGATCGAAATTGTCCCTCCCGTCCGCCAACTTCGTGCTGTCACAAACAACATCGGTAGAAAGCGCCGACCCAAAGTCTTTTTTGCCACGATCACCGTAATGACGATCTTCTTGATTAGCGCCGCGCAAATCCTTTTGAGTATTTCTACGCAGAGTGGTGCCTACGAAATTGCTGGGCTGCAGCAGCAAGTAAAGGATCTCGGACGCACCTATCAGTCGGCGACTCAAGATCTCGACCGCATGACCTCTCCGCAGAACATCGCGCAGTTCGCCCAGGCTCTGGGAATGGTCGGCAACAGCAATCCCGTCTACCTGCGCCTGTCGGACTCGGTGGTCACGGGTTCAGCCTCTGCCGCCCGAGCGGGAAAGAACAGTGTGGGAAGTAGTGACCTCGTGCCAAATGCGATGTTGACCGACCTCGTCGCCGAACGCGACGCTGCCGCGCGAGCCACGTCGGATGCGCAAGCCCGCCAGGCACACGTTCCCGCACCTGCGGCGAATGTGTCGAGTGACCGCGCGCCAGCGCCGGCATCGGCGACCGTGGCGGTACCGTCGCCTCAAGGAATACCAAGCCCCACCACCCACTAACGCAGGATTATCGTGACAACAAGGACGACACGACGACGTGTTGCGTTGTCATTTCTCATTGTCGTGTTGATTGCCGTGTTTTTTGTCGCCCGCTTAATTGATATTCAGGTAATCGGTGCGTCGGCATATAACGAGGCATCCGCAGGCAAGATGTCGATTCCTGAGACTGTCTACGGTAAGCGCGGCGACATCGTCGATAGTGCGGGCAACCTGCTGGCCACAGAACGAACGACCTACGACGTCACCGTGTCACCTCGAAACGCCAAGGAATTTAAAAGAAAGACGGACAGCGGCGAGGTCACCGTGACGCCGCAGATGGCGGCAAAGGAAATTGCCGCCATCACCAAGCAGTCACCTGATGACATCATCACGATCATCAACGATGCTCTGGCGGAGGATCCGAACTCAGATTTCGCCTACGTCGCCAAGGGCGTGGATGTGGATGCGTTCACAGCGATTAACTCGCTCGATATTCCTTGGATCTATTTTGAACAGAATCCTTCGCGTGCGTATCCCAACGGTGCCGTCGCGGGAAACCTACTAGGTTTCGTGGGTTCGGACGGCACGCCGCTTGCGGGACTCGAATTGGGAGAGCAGGACTGTGTCGGGGGAGTGAACGGGTCACAGTCTTATGCCCGGGGCGCCGACGGTGTTCGGATTCCCGGCAGTACAGCGGTGACGGAGGCTGCAAAGAATGGGTCTACTCTAAAGCTCACCATCCACTCTGACTTGCAGTGGTTTGCTCAGCAGGCACTTGCCGCAACGGCGAGCTCACAGAACGCCAAGTGGGGCATGACGGTGGTGATGGAGGTCAAAACTGGTCGCCTGGTTGTCGTTGCGGACTATCCCACTTTCGATCCCAACAATATCGATGCCTACGACCCGGCAGACCGAGGATCTCGTGCGTTCACGAGCCCCTACGAGCCGGGATCAACGATGAAGTCGCTGACGGCTGCATCGCTTGTCGATGCCGGCCTGGTGAATCCCTTGAGCCAAATAGATTCGCCGCAATACATTGAGTTCCCGAATGGTGCCGGCTTCAAGGACTGGGGGCCGCACCCAGCAAATCTCACCTTGCAGGGTGTTCTCAGCTGGTCCTCGAATAGCGGTATTTCGCAACTGGGAGCGCTTCTCGATCCCGAAAAGCGCTACGACTACATGACTAACTTTGGACTCGGCCAGACCACTGCGGTCGGCTTCCCCGGCGAGTCGGCTGGCCTATTGCGCTCATGGGATCAGTGGGATAACCAGTCTTTCTACACGATGTTATTTGGTCAGGGCCTCACCCTCACGTCAATCCAAATGGCCAGTGCGTATGCGACCATCGGAAACGGCGGGCTTCGTGCGCCGGTGTCTCTGGTCGAAAGCTGTACCGATGCCGACGGGAAGGTGACCACTCCCGACCAGCCTGAGCCGGTCCGCGTTATCTCGGCACAAGCGGCCCGGACCACCGTTAACATGCTCGAAAACGTGGTTGCCCATGGCTGGTTGGCAGATTACATCAACGTCCCCGGTTATCGAATTGCCGCCAAGACGGGAACGGCCGAGCAGTCAGATGGTCACGGCGGGTATTCGGATAAGTTCATTGTTTCTCTCGCCGTACTTTTTCCCGCCGACGATCCTCAGTACGTCGTGCTGACGTCGCTGGCATCACCGGACTCCAACAGCAGTGCCTCCATCGTGTCCGATGTCAACAACCTGATCAAACAAATCATCAAGACCGAAGGCGTCCAGCCGTCGACGGGCAAGCCCGTCGAGTATTCCGACTACTACTAGGCTCGCGGTGAGCAGTGGTGGAAGGGAATGACATGTCTGCCGACGGCATGATGCCTCGACCGACCCGAGCAATCGGAGTTTCGCTGGCGGAACTGGCCCAGGAGCTGGGCTGGTCAGGCGAGGCACCGGCCGCACAGACTGTCGTCGGAATAACTGGTTCCTCGCGCAGCGTCAGGTGCGGAGAACTATTCTTTGCCCTTCCCGGTGCGCGTTTTCATGGCGCCGATCACGCCGCGCAGGCCGTGTCAGCCGGCGCCGTTGCTATCGTCACCGACACCGTGGGCGCCTCAAAAATTGATAATCCGGGTGTCCCGGTGTTGGTTTCTCCTGACCCACGGAGAGACTTGGGAATTGCTGCTGCCACGATTTTCGGCACGCACGATTCCGGCCTGACGATTTTCGGCGTCACGGGCACTAACGGCAAGACAACGGTCGCCTATCTCCTTGACGCGCTGTTGAGACAGGTGGGCCTGACGACCGGCTTGAGCTCAACCTCTGAGCGCGTGATCGCTGGTCTCGCTCAGACCTCGGGTCTGACAACCCCTGAGGCGGATGAGATGCACGCCCTGTTGGCCGCCATGCGAGAAGCGTCGGTGTCCCATGCTGTCCTCGAAATATCAGCTCACGCCGTGACTCGAGAACGCATTGCGGGCGTGCGGTGTGATGTGGTGGGATTCACAAATTTCAGTCAGGACCATCTCGATGATTACGCGAGCATGGAGGACTATTTTCTGGCAAAGTCCGCACTCTTCACGCCCGAGCGCGCGACGCGCGGTGTGGTCTGCGTTGATGATGCGTGGGGCCGCCGCCTGGCGGCCAGTGCCGGGATTCCTCTCGTCACTGTGGCCTCGGATTCCGTTGGCGATGCGGTCGAGGCCGACTGGCGGGTGACCGTGCTCCAGTCCTCGACCGAAGCCACGACGTTCATCACGTCTTCTCGCAACGGCGAATCCCTCGAGGCCACCGTGCCGTTGGTAGGCGACTTCTCGGCCACCAACGCTGCCATCGCGATTGCCATGCTGGTGGAGAGCGGCATCACCCTTGCGCACATCCGTGACGCACTCGGATCGTCGGCCCTGATCGACGTTTTCGTTCCGGGTCGAACGGAGATCGTTTCTGGAGACATGGGACCGACGTTTTATGTGGACTACAGCCACACGCCGGAGGCTTTCGCCCGAACACTGGCGGCGCTGCGCACGGTCACAACCGGCCGCCTGACGATGGTTTTCGGGGCCGACGGGGATCGGGACACCACCAAGCGCCCAGAGATGGGGCGGATTGCCGCTGTGGGAGCAGACGTTGTCGTCATCACGGATTTCCATCCCCGCACGGAGGACCCGCAAGAAATCAGGAGTGCGCTCATGAGCGGTGCGGTGAGTGCGGGATCAAACGCTGAAATTCACGAAATCCCCGATCAACGACAGGCTGTGCGTTTTGCCCTTGAGGGCGCCCAGCGGGGGGACACGATTCTCTACGCTGGTCCGGGGCACGAGGATTATCAAGAGATCCGCGGGCAAAAGTTTCCCTATGACGCCCGAGAAGACGTGCGTCAAGCGTTGCGTGACGCGGGCTGGCCCCCGAGAAAGAAAACCACATGATTCCCCTCACTCTGGCCGACATGGCTTCCATTACCCGGGGCCGCCTGTTTCATCCGACGGGTGTGGTCATCCCGGAGATGGTCGTGAGTGGGCTTGTCGACACGGACTCCCGCGAAATTGGCTCGGGTGACATCTTTGTCGCGAAGCCCGGTGAATTCACTGACGGCTGGAACTTCATCGCGGATGCGCACGCGGCCGGGGCAGTGGTCGTTGTGGCCGAGCGCGAGTCCAGCATCGCCATCCCGCACATCATCGTTGACGATGTCGTGATTGCTCTCGCAGACCTCGCCAGAGAAGTTGTGGCCCGTGTCCGTGCCGGGGGAGAACTCACGGTGATCGGGATTACGGGATCCAACGGAAAGACCACGACCAAGAATCTCGTGGCAGATCTGTGTCGTCGCCTGGGCCCGACGGTCTGGCCAAAGGCGTCGTTCAATAACGAAGTGGGGGCTCCGCTCACCATGATGCGCGTGACGCACGACACGCGGTATCTGGTCCTCGAACTGGGTGCCAGCGGGGTTGGGCACATCGCGCTTCTCACCGATATCGTCGCCCTCGACATTGGCGTTGTCTTGATGGTGGGTCTCGCGCACGCGGGGGAGTTTGGCGGAATGGAGAGCACCATTATCGCCAAGACCGAACTCGTTCAGGGTATTCGTGCCGACGGCACTGCTGTCTTGAATGCCGACGACCCAAACGTGGCCCGAATGGCTGAGAAAGCTCCGGGCGACGTGGTCTGGTTTGGTCGAGGTTCGGCAGCCACGGTTCGCGCGTCGGATGTCGACACCGCACTTGCTGGAACGACGTTTAATCTGCACTTTAGCGATGGCGCAACACTTCCCGTTCGCTTTCCCGTGCTGGGCGAACATCACGTCATGAACGCCTTGGCGATGGCTGCGGTTGCCGAGGTCCTGGGTGCACCGCACGCGCTCGTAAGTGATGTCCTTGCCACCACCTCGCGCGCTGAACGTTGGCGTATGGAGGTCATGGGCGGCAGCGGCGTCGTCGTGATAAACGACGCATACAACGCGTCGCCAGATTCGATGGCCGCCGCCCTGCGCACCTTGGCTCGCGTGGGTGAGCCGTCGCAGCGTCGCGTGGCTGTATTGGGTGAGATGAGTGAACTCGGTGAATTCTCCGGGGATGAGCACGACGCGATTGCACTACTCGTAGTGCGGCTCAACATCGACGTTCTTGTCGTGGTGGGGGCCGGCGCTCGTCGACTGTTCATCTCGAGCATCAACGAGGGATCGTGGGCAGGCGAGAGTGTCTTCTTCGAATCGGCCGACGAGGCATACGATTACCTCATGACGATTCTCCGCGATGATG
>CANFVD010000044.1 GCA_947450345.1 Actinomycetota bacterium | reverse complement strand
GTCATGACGCGAACGTTCTTGACGAAGCGATCCGAGCGGTAGATGTCCCACACCCACACGTCGGTCATCACGATCTCGAAGTAGAAGTCGGTCTCGGTGTCTTTGCGCTCGAGGTTTACCTCGTTAGCCAGGTAAAAACGACGTTCGGTCTCGACGACGTACTTGAACTGTCCCGCCACATCGCGGTACTCCCGATAGAGGGCCAACTCGGCCTCACGCTCGTAGTCGTCAAAGTCTTCTTCCATTTGGTTACATCCTACGTCGCGCGAGGACTTTGGGGCAGGGCGATGTTGTCAGGCGCGGCTGCCGAATCGCTCGGCGGGCTGTTGTGCAACCACGTCCGGCGATGCCACACTGTCGGTCCGTGGGTGGCGATCGCGCTCATGTGCACCGCGGCGCCATAACCCTTGTTGCCGTCCCAGCCGAATTCGGGATGTTCGGCAGCGAGCGACACCATCAGGTCGTCACGCCACACCTTGGCCACGACGGATGCCCCCGCCACCACGCCGCAGTCCTGGTCGGCCTTGATACGGGTGACCACGGGAAGCGGCGAGTTCAACACCGGCGTGAGCCAGTCGTGCTTTCCGTCGAGCAACACAACGGCGTCTCCCACGGGCACGCCGAGCTCGTGCAGGGCGACGAGCGCCCGGTGACCCGCGAGTCCGAGACAGCGCGTGATGCCCAGCTCATCGATCTCTTGTGCCGACGCATCGCCAACGGCGCACGCACCCCAGACGCGCACCAACGGCTCGAGCACCTCGCGCCGCTTGGCCGACAGAAGCTTGGAGTCGCGCAAACCTTCGGGAAACTCATCCGACGAACTGATCGCGCACACTCCCACGGCCACCGGCCCGGCCAAGGCCCCGCGGCCGACTTCATCCATGCCGATGATCAGGCGCGCGCCGCCCGCAAAAAGTTCGCGCTCGAACGTGAGTGTGGGTTCGGCGACCACGATTACTGGCGGGGCGCCACCGTGGGCGTGGTATTCGTGTCCGGAGTGAGCGGCTCAGGAGCCGGGACCAGTGCGAACGTCTCGGGGTAGTTGCTCAGCCACTTCCAGTTCGAGATGGGCCACGACACGACGAAGGCGCGCCCCACCACGTCGCTCACCGCGGCGAAGCCGTGTCCCGGCTTGTCGACGTTGAATCGCGAATCGAGCGAGTTGTAGCGGTTGTCACCCATGACCCACAGAGACTTTGCGGGAACGGTGACGTTGAAGTCAACCTCAGACGCCTTTGTGACGCCGTCGGGAAGTTTGATGTACGGCTCGACGAGTGGCGTGCCATTGACCGTGAGCTGACCCGTGGGAGTGCAACAGACAACGGTGTCGCCCGGCAGGCCGATGACACGCTTGATGAGGTGTCCGTCGTTATCGGGAGAAGCGAGACCGAACAGTGAGAGAACCCACTCCCACCCCTGCTGTGCCGGCGACTGTTCAACCGGTGCGCGACCGGGAAGCCAGCCACCCGGATCCTTGAAGACGATCACGTCGCCGTGCGCGAGGGGCACGATGTCGGGAACCAGCTCGTTGACAATCACCTTGTCGGCCAGGTTCTGATTGGGATTACCAATCAGCGTGTTTTCCATGGATGCCGACGGGATATAGAACGAACGGACGAGGAACGTCTTGACCAGGAACGAGACCACAACGGCGATGGCCAAAATCACCAGAACATCGCGGAGGAACATCACGAAAGCCATTCCCGGAGAGCGCTGGACCTTGGGCTTCTTTCCGGGTGGCGTGACGACGGCGTCGGTAGACGGTGATTCAGTCGGCATTGACGGCCGTTCTTGTCGTGGGCGGGAAGGTCACGCTCAGTCTACGAGGGAGTGGGGTGTGAGAAGCCTGAAGAAAAGCCCGGCAACACCTTCGTGTCGCCGGGCTTTTTTACAATCTTGTGGAGCGCAGACTAGTTGTCGCGCAACTCCTTGATCTTGGCCTTCTTGCCGCGCAGCTTGCGCAGGTAGTAAAGCTTGGCACGACGCACGTCACCGCGGGTCACGACCTCGATCTTGTCGATGACCGGCGAGTGAACGGGGAACGTACGCTCCACACCCACCTGGAAGCTGACCTTGCGAACGATGAACGTTTCGCGAACTCCGTGACCGTTGCGCGAGATGACAACGCCCTGGAAAACCTGAATACGAGAGCGGTTGCCCTCAATGATGTTTACGTGAACCTTGACGGTGTCGCCAGGGCGGAAGTCGGGGATGTCGCTCCGCAGGCTGGCCTTGTCTAGGGCATCAAGAATGTGCATGATTTTTCGCTCTCTGTGACCGCTACAGGTCGAACACGGGTTAGGGATATTTCAGGAGGCATGCCCGTATCGCGGGATTCGACTCCCCCTGTAGCAGGAGTCGTGCGAGGCACAGTTCTTAAGTGTGCCAGATGGATGCCGGATGGGCGAATCGTCGCGCAGACGTGTCGCGCTGCGCGCGCTCAGTCAACGGGTGCTCAGTCGTCGTCGGGCATGAGATCGGGCCGAATCGCGCGCGTTCGTTCGACCTGTTGCTCATGACGCCACGCGGCGATGGCCCCGTGATTACCCGAGAGCAGAATGTCCGGCACATCGAGCTCGCGCCACGTGGCGGGCTTGGTGTAACTGGGGTACTCGAGCAGGCCATCCTCGTGGCTTTCCTCCGTGAGTGAGGCGGGATTGCCCACGACACCCGGAACAAGTCGACCAATGGCCTCAATCATGGCCATCGCCGCGACCTCGCCACCGTTGAGCACGTAATCGCCGAGCGAGACCGGCACCACTCGCACACGGGTCGCAAAGTGGTCGGCCACGCGCTGGTCGATGCCCTCGTAGCGACCACACGCAAAGATCAGGTGTGACGCGGCCGAGAGTTCGCGGGCCATCTTCTGAGTGAACAGCTGTCCGGCGGGAGTCGGCACAATGAGCACAACATCGTCGTGGTCGGTGTTGTCGCCGAGGAGAGAGTCGAGAGCCTCACCCCACGGTTCCGGTTTCATCACCATTCCCGCGCCGCCACCGTAGGGCGTGTCATCGACCGTGTGATGCACGTCGTGCGTGAAATCGCGCAGGTTGGTCACGCCAAATTCGAGGATGCCCTTCTCGCGAGCCTTGCCCACGAGCGACACATCGAGCACGTCGAAGAACTCGGGAAAGATGGTGACGACGTCAATCCGCATTGTCGGCGGTTTCTTCGAGGGCAGTTTCTGCGGCGACGTCGTCATCGCCGGTCGAGTCGTCATCAAGGTCTTCGAACAATCCGCCCGGCGGAGTCACCGTGACCGTCTTCGCCACGATGTCGACGGCGGGAACGATGGCCAATACGAACGGCACCATCACCTCACCGTTGTCGGTGGCGACAACGAGAAGGTCTTGTGCGGGGAAGTGGTCGACCCGTGAGACGGTGCCGACGGGTGTGCCGTCGCGCATAACGGTGAGACCGACGAGCTGGTGGTCGTACCAGGCGTCAGGCTCATCGGGGCTGAGTTCGGTGTCGACGTCAATCCAGAGGATGGCGCGAGCGAGTGTTTCGGCTTGGGTGCGGTCGTTGACATCGACGAAGAATCCCACGGCCGTGCCGTTGTACCAGCGCATCTCGGCCAGTGTCAGGTTCTTGCCGTGCCACGGCGACTCGTCGGGAACCTGAAGGGTGAAGGTGGCTCCCGGAACGAAGCGCTTGTCCGGCTCGTCGGTGTAGAGCTCAATCTTGAGCGCACCCTTGAGGCCGTGGGCCTTGGTGAGTCGACCGACCCGCAACTGCGAGCGGTGCTCTGGCGCCACCTTAGGCGTCGGTGTCGACCACGTCGACACGAACGGAGCGACCGCCGGAAAGCGCATTAACGACCGTGCGGATTGACTTGGCCGTGCGGCCCGACCGGCCGATGACGCGACCCAGGTCTTCGGGGTGCACGTGAATCTCGAGGAGGTCGCCGCGGTTGGTCTGGCTGGATACCACGCGCACGTCATCCGGGTGATCAACGATCGCCTTGACAACGTGCGCGAGGGCATCAGCAAGCATGGTAGCTACTACTCTGCAGGAGCTTCTTCGGCGGCCTCAGGGGCTGCCTCTTCGGCGGGTGCTTCGGCAGCAGGTGCCTCGTCAGCAACAGGAGCCTCTTCGGCAACGGCGGCCTCTTCCGTGGCCTCCGCAACGATGTCCGTAGCGGCCTCAGCGGCAGCTTCGGGAGTGGCCACGTTCTCGTCGGCAACGGTCTCGGCTACGACCTCAGCAGCAACCTCTTCGGCGACCTCAGCCTTGACGACCTTCTCCACCTTGGGGCGAAGGACGGGCTTCTTCTTAGCGTCCATCTGGAACGGAACCTTGGGCTCAGCAAGCTTGACGGTGTTCTTGGCGTCTTTGTCGCCCTTGAACTTGCCCCAGTCACCCGTGAGCTTGAGGAGCGCGGCAACCTGCTCGGTCGGCTGTGCGCCAACGCTGAGCCAGTACTGAGCGCGATCCGACTTGACCTCGATGACCGACGGGTCGGCGGTGGGGACGTAGCGTCCGATTTCTTCGATGACGCGACCATCGCGCTTGGTGCGCGAGTCGGCGACAACGATGCGGTAGTGCGGCGCACGGATCTTGCCCATGCGCTTCAAACGAATCTTTACAGACACAATTCTCCTGAATGCGAAAGAAGGGGTGAACTGAGAAGTCGTGGGCGTGGGGACACTGAGACGAAGTTCGGAGGGGTTTTGTTTGGCTTCTGATAGAGGGTCGGAAACCAGCAAAACACGTGTTCCCTATAGTGTCAGAAACCGCGAGAAGACGCCAATCGTGGGTTAGCGGCCGCCCAGCATTTTCTGCATGTCGGCGAGCTCTTCGGCGCTCATTTCGCCCACTCCTCCGGCGTCCTTCATGGCGCCGCCGAGACCAAAGCCGGCGCCGGAGCCGCCCGTGGATCGCTGGCCGAGTGCGGCGTTCTCCGCAGCACGTTTTGCCGGGTTTCCCGACTTTGAGGTCTTCTTCTTTTGCACCTTGGGGCGCGACCCGCCGATGGCACCGGGGATGGGGCCCATTCCGGGAACCTGGGGAACCTTGCCGTTCGCCACCGACTTCATCATCTTGGCGGCCTGTTCAAAGCGGTTGACGAGCGCGTTGACATCGGTAACCGTCATTCCGGAACCGTTGGCGATGCGCAAACGGCGGGAACCATTGAGCAAGCGGGAATTGCGACGTTCCGCCGGAGTCATCGAGCGAATGATGGCTTCGGTGCGCGTGATTTCGCTCTCGTCAAAATTGTCGAGCTGCGCCTTCATCTGGCCCGCGCCCGGCAGCATGCCCATCATCTTCTTGATGGAGCCCATGTTCTTGAGCTGCTGCATTTGGTCGAGGAAGTCTTCGAGAGTGAACGTCTCGGTGGCGATCTTCTCAGCGACCTTGGCGGTCTCTTCGGCATCGAAGGTCTGCTGCGCCTGTTCGATCAGCGTGAGGATGTCACCCAGGTCGAGGATGCGGTTGGCCATGCGATCGGGGTGGAACGGCTCGAAGTCGTCGAGCGATTCACCCGTGGACGCGAACATGATGGGCCGTTCGGTGGCGGAGACCACCGAGAGTGCGGCACCACCGCGTGCGTCACCGTCGAGCTTGGTCAGCACGACACCGGTGAAGTCAACGCCCTTTTGGAAGGCCTCGGCGGTGGCCACGGCATCCTGACCGATCATGGCGTCGATAACGAAGAGCACCTCGTCCGGCGACGTGGCCTTGCGAATGTCGGCGGCTTCCTTCATCAGTTCGGCGTCGACACCCAGTCGACCGGCAGTGTCGATGATGACCACGTCGTACATCTTGTCGGTGGCGTATTTGATGGAGTCCTTGGCGACCTTGACCGGATTGCCCTTACCGTTGCCGGGTTCGGGTGCGTAGATGGCGACACCGGCATTGCCGGCCACCACCTCGAGCTGCGTCACGGCGTTGGGGCGCTGAAGGTCACACGCCACGAGCAACGGGGTGTGCTTCTCTTTGGCGAGCCACTTGGCCAGTTTTCCGGCGAGGGTGGTCTTACCCGAACCCTGGAGGCCGGCGAGCATGATGACGGTCGGTGGCTTCTTGGCAAACTCGATGCGACGCTGCTGCCCACCGAGAATCGTGACCAGTTCGTCGTTGACAATCTGAACGACCTGTTGCGCGGGGTTGAGCGCCTTGCTGATCTCGTCGCTCAGCGCACGTTCGCGAACGGCCGCTTGGAACGACTTGACGACGGTGAGCGACACGTCGGCGTCGAGCATGGCGCGGCGAATCTCGCGCAGCGTGCCATCGACGTCGGCATCGGTGAGTTTTCCCTTGCCGCGCAGGCTTTTGAGCGCATCGGTGAGACGCGACGAGAGGGTTCCGAAGGTTGCCATGACCCCTCCAGCCTACTCAACGAGGGCGGCAGCGAAAGCGACCGGACTGAAGCCCGACAGGTCTCCGATGCCCTCGCCACTGCCCACAAGTTTGACCGGGATGCCCGTGCGTTCCTGCACCGCGAGCACGAATCCGCCCTTGGCCGACCCGTCGAGTTTGGTGAGCACGAGTCCAGTCACGCCCGCGTGTTCGAGGAACGCCTCGGCTTGGACGAGGCCGTTCTGACCTGTCGTGGCGTCGAGCACCAGGAGCACTTCGGCGATGGGTGACTGCTTTTCGATGACGCGCCGAATCTTGCTGAGCTCGTCCATCAGGCCGCTCTTGGTTTGGAGGCGACCGGCCGTGTCGACGATAGCCACGTCGATGTCGTTGGCCACAGCGAACTCCACCGTTTGGTAGGCCACGCTCGAGGGGTCTTGGCCCTCCTGTTGGGGGCGCACCATCTGCACGCCCGCACGTTCGGCCCACGTGCCCAGCTGATCCACCGCGGCCGCGCGGAACGTGTCGGCGGCACCGAGCACCACCGAACGACCGGCGGTGGTGATGAACTTGGCGAGCTTGCCGATAGTCGTCGTCTTGCCCACGCCGTTCACCCCGACGACGAGCACCACGGCGGGGCGGTCCTTGAGGTTGAGTGTGGTGTCGAAGCGGCTCAGCCGCTCCTCGAGCACCTCGCGCAGCAGCCGCACGAAGTCCTCTTCGTCGATCGGCGGCACCTTGGCCACACTCGCACGAACCGAGTCGATGAGTTGATCGGTCACGTCGGGCCCAAAATCGGCCGCCAACAGGGTGGCTTCGAGGTCATCCCACGTGTCGTCGCTCAGCACAAAGGTGCGCGAGAACATGCCGCGGAGTTTTGAGCCGAGACCCCAACTCTTCTTGTCAGCCATGCGTCAAGGTTATTCGTTTACGCCCGCGGCGCCCGGTTAGGACGCTTCCGCCGCTGCGACGCGTTGGCCCACGACGGCCGAGACGCCGTCCTGACGCATCGAGACGCCGTAGAGCGCGTCGGCGATCTCCATCGTGCGCTTCTGGTGCGTGATGATGATGAGCTGGCTCGAGGCCCGCAGGTTCTCGAAGGTAGTGAGAAGGCGACCGAGGTTGGCGTCATCGAGGGCCGCCTCAACCTCGTCAAGAATGTAGAACGGACTGGGGCGCGCGGTGAAGATGGCCATGAGGAACGCCACGGCGGCCAGAGACTTTTCACCGCCCGAGAGCAGGCTGAGTCGTTCAATCTTCTTACCGGCCGGACGCACGGTCACCTCAATGCCCGACGAGAGCAGGTCGTCGGGGGCGGTGAGCGCCATGGCGCCGGAACCACCGGGGAACAGCACGGGCAAGACCTCGTTGAATGCCTTGCGGGTGTCTTCGAAGGCGGCCTCGAAGATGGTCTGCATGGTGGCATCCACCTCGTCGATGATGCTCAGCAGGTCTCGACGCGTGTTGGTGAGGTCGGTGAGCTGCTCAGTGAGGAACTGATGGCGCGCCTCGAGTGCGGAGAACTCCTCGAGAGCGAGCGGGTTGACCCGGCCAAGGGCCGATAGTTTGCGATCGGCTTTCTCCAAGCGTCGCTCCTGCTCGGCGCGCACGAACGGGATGCCGGATTCGCCGTCGGCAGCGGCAGGATCTGCTGGCTCCCCCGACGCAATGAGCTGGTCGGGGCCGTACTCGGCAACGAGCACATCCTCAACGAGGCCGAGTTCGGTGGCTGCTCGCTCCACGAGCGACGACAGCTGGAGCTTCTTCTCGTAGATCTGCAGTTCGAGACCGTGCACGCTCTCGGTGATGCCACCCAGCTTCTCGCGGAGCGTCACCTCTTCGGCGCGCAACTCGGTGAGTTCAGCCGTGGACGCGAGACGTTCGGTTTCGCGCTGCTGCAAGACGACGCGAGCCTCGCTGACCGAGCGGTCGACCGAGTCGAGCACGGGGGGCAGGTCGGCCACGACGCCGTTGGCGACGTCCACCTGACGTCGGCGCTCGACAGCGCGACGCGCAGACTCCTCGGCCGCCTGACGATCCGTCTCGAGTTGTGAACGCAAGCCCTCGACGCGCAACTCTTCGGCGCGCACCCGCTCGCGCGCGGTCTCGAGCGCCAGTCGAGCCTGCACCTCGCGCTCACGCTGAGCCTCAAACGCCACTAAGGCGCGCTCGCGCACACCGTAGTCGGCCACGGGAAGCGGAGCGGACTCCTTCTGGGCCAGCTCCTGAGAACTGCGCTCGAGTTCGGCCGTAGCCTGGGCCACCTGATCGGTGGTGGCGGCCAGCGCTTCGGTGAGACGCGCCACCTCGGCTGCGGCCGATTCCGCCTGTGCTTTGGCGCGGTTGAATTCCTCGGAGCGGGCGGCCAGCTGGGCGTCAAACTCGCGCAGGGCAGCCAGTGCGGTGACCGAACGCTCCTTGGCCACCTGGGCGTCGGCGCGGCGGTCGGCAAGTTCGAGTCGCGCCGCATCGGTGTTCCGCGTTGTTTTCTCAAGCGCCGAACTTGCGGCATCGCGCTCGGCCACCAGCTCGATGCGGCTGCGTGTGGCGCCACTTCCTCCCGAGAGCACGAAGCGGGTCAGTACCTCGCCCGCGCGCGTGATGATGGTCACATTGCGCTCAAGGGCGGCGTAGGTCTTCTTCCACGCGGCGCGAGCAGCATCCAGGTCATCGGCAATGACGGTCTCGGCGAGCAGGCCCAAAACTCCCGAGGGACCGGTGACCACGGACGCGGCCGGGACCACTCCCGGAGCCGTGGGCAGGTCAGCGGTGCGCGTCGCAGCAGAGCCCACAATGATGTTGACGCGGCCCATGTTGCCGGCCTCTGCCGCACCGAGGGCATCGACGGCCGCATCCAGGGAGTCGGCCAAGACGGCATCGGAGAGTCCGCCGAGTGCCGCGGCAATCGCCGTCTCGCATCCGGGCTCAATGGAGACATGCTCGGCGACAAGGCCCGCGATGCCCGACAGCTTGGCCGCGATGAGTTCGGCCGAACCGTCTTCGTGCTCCATCGCCAGCGCCAGCGCGGAGATGCGCGCGGTGAGGGCCTCCGCTTCACGCTCGAGCGAGTGCACGCGTTCGCGCAGTTCGTCGACAGCGGCCTCGCCGGTCACCACGGCGGCCTCGGCCTCGGTGTAAGCGGCACCCAATGTCTCGGCGTTGCCCGCCGCGGTCTGGGAGCCCTGCAGTGACTCCAGCAGTTCCTCGGCCACCGTGCGCCGGTCGTGAGCGCCGGCGAGCGCATCGACGGCACGCTGACGTTCGCTGGTGACGGCGTCCAACGAGGACTGCGCTGCATCACGAGCACCGCGAAGTGCGGCCACGTCGAGTTCGGCGCGAGAAACCAGCGCACCCATCTCGTTGAGCTCGGCCTCGGCCGCCTCCAGCACGGTACGCGCCTGCGTGGTGAGTTCTTGGGTCTCTTGCCAGGCGGCCTCGGCAGCAACGGCCGCGGCGGCCAGTGAGACAGCTTCGGTGGCGGCATCGTCCACCATCGACTGCGTGACACCGGAACCGAGCGGTGTCTGATCGGCGTCGGCGCTAAACAGGGCGAGTCGCTGGTTGGCGAGGGTGAAGAGCCCGCGCAAACGCTCTTGCACGGACTCGAGCGCAAAAACCGTGCGTCGGGCCTCATCGACGGCGTCGGTTGACGCCTCGGCCTCAATGCGACGCACGCGCAAAGACACGCGCTCCAACTGCTCCTGCAGCACGATGCGTTCGCTGTGGCGCTCCGACTCCGACTTATTGAACCCGTCGAGTGCCGTGCGCAGGGTCACCACATCGTCGGCCAGCAGACGGGCCCGCGCATCCCGCACCTCCGCCTGGATCTGCACGGCTTCGCGCGCAATGTCGGCCTGGGCACCGAGTGGCTTGAGCTGGCGGCGCACCTCGCCAGC
>CANFVD010000043.1 GCA_947450345.1 Actinomycetota bacterium | reverse complement strand
GTCATTCCGCCGGCGATGGCCTCGAAAAGTGACGACACCTCGAGCAGCACAAAGGGTGCCATCCGCCGAGGTTTCATGACTCGACTCTACGCGGGCTGATTTACCTGAGCCAGTACGTCGAGCACCGTCTCGTGCTCGTTGAACGCGTACAGGTGCAGTCCCGGAGCGCCACCCGCTACCAGGGTTCGACAGAGGTCGACCGCGTGAGCCACGCCCAGAGCGCGCGCCTCGGCCGGAGAACTGGCGGCCTCTAGCGCCTCCTCAAGAGCCGTCGGCATCCGCTCCCCCGTGATCTCCACAATGCGGCGCAGACGAGCGAGCGAGGTGACGGGCATGATGCCCGGCAGGATGGGGATCGTCACTCCCGTCGCTGTGGCTGCGGCTGCGAAAGACAGGTAATCGCTGGCATCAAAAACTAGCTGAGTGATGGCGAACTCTGCGCCCGCCTGTTGCTTGGCCAGCAAGACCTCAATGTCTTGCTGAGGAGTCGACGATTGGGGATGGCCGTTGGGAAAAGCCGCGACAGAGACGATAACGCGGTCACCGCCGCGTTCGGCAATCAACTCGACGAGCTCCGAGGCTGACGAGAGTTCACCCAGATAATCGCTCGAGGCATCCGTGCCCTCGGGTGGATCGCCACGAAGGGCCAAGAACATGCGGATGCCGGCGTCGATGAACGAGTCAACAACCTCGGTGATCTCGATGCGCGTGGACCCCACGCACGTGAGGTGAGCGAGCGGCTCAACGTTCGTGTTTTCCCGGATGTAGCGGACGCAATCGAGGCTGGCGTCGCGCGAGGATCCGTTGGCCCCGTAGGTCACCGTGATGAACTCCGGCCCGGAGGCGGCCAGCGCCTGAATGGTCGCGTGAAGAGCCGCCTGGAGTTCAGGTTTACGCGGCGGGTAAACCTCGAAAGAGAAGGGAACAGTCACCGGGTTCAGGCTACCAGAGGGTCATCCGCCGATTATTGCCTGGCGAGGGCCGAGCAGCGGCCCGCGGCCGGAGACAGACCTCATCAGCCAGAGACAGCGAATTCAGCGAATCCGGAAACCTGTGCGTTGGTGACCCGCGCGACGACGCGCGTACCCGTCTCTTCGTAGTCGGTGGAGAGCACCTTGCCGAGACGGTGCAGCGTGGCAATGACCTCGCCACGGTCGTAGGGCACAAGCAGTGTGATCTCCACATCGGGCGACGGAAGTCGCTGCGCGATATTCGCCACGAGCTCGTCGATGCCCGCGCCCGAGCGGGCCGAGGCAAACTCGGCGCCGTGTGCCAGGCCGCGCAAATACAGAAGCGTTTCGTCCGAGACGAGATCGACCTTGTTGAAGACCACGAGCTCGGGCACATCGCCGGCCCCCGACTCGGCCAGAACATCGCGCACCGTCTTCATCTGCGCGGACGGGTCCGGGTGCGCGGCATCAACCACGTGCACGATGAGATCGGCCTCGGCGGCCTCCTCAAGCGTCGAGCGGAAAGCCTCCACCAACTGGTGGGGCAGGTTGCGCACGAAGCCCACGGTGTCGGTCAGCGTGTAGTTGCGTCCATCGGGAGTGGTGGCCTGACGCACCGTCGGATCCAGGGTCGCAAAAAGCGCGTTCTGCACCAGCACGCCCGCGCTGGTCATGCGGTTGAGCAGTGACGACTTGCCGGCGTTCGTGTAACCGACAATGGCCACCGACGGAACCGAGTGTCGCGTCCGGTTGGCCCGCTTCGTATCGCGCGCGGGCTTCATCGCCACAATTTGTTTGCGGAGCTTGGCCATGCGCGAGTTGATGCGCCGCCGGTCCAGCTCAATCTTTGTTTCACCGGGACCGCGAGATCCCATACCCGCGCTGGCCGAGCCCACCTGGCCACCGGCCTGACGCGACATGGACTCGCCCCAGCCACGGAGTCGGGGCAACAGGTATTCAAGCTGGGCCAACTCAACCTGTGCCTTGCCCTCGCGCGACTTGGCGTGCTGGCTAAAGATGTCGAGAATGACGGCCGTGCGGTCGATGACCTTAACCTTGACCGCGTCCTCGAGCGCGCGTCGCTGGCTCGGGGCGAGCTCCGTGTCGGCTACCACGGTGTCGGCACCCACAGCTAACACGAGGTCGCGCAGCTCGGTCACCTTGCCGCGTCCGAGATAGGTGGCCGGATCGGGATTCGGGCGACGCTGGAGAACACCGTCGAGCACCTCCGCGCCGGCGGTCTCACAGAGGGCTGCCAACTCGCGCAAGCTGTTCTCGGCATCCGTCGTGGCGCCCTGCGGATAGACACCGATGAGCACCACCTTTTCGAGTCGCAGTTGGCGATACTCAACCTCGGTGACGTCCTCGAGTTCGGTGGAGAGTCCGGCGACCCGCTTGAGCGATTGGCGATCGGCGAGGTCGAACTGGTCGCCATCACTCGACGAGGCGAAGCCGGTGTCGTCCTGAGTGATAGCTGCGGCACGACCCGACATGGCACCGGTGGACCCGGGTGCGGGAGCGCGCGACAGAATGCGATCAATCAGCGCGTCATGTTCGTTGTCAGCCATGTAATCCCAAGGTTAGCGGCTGAAACTGGGCAACCGTCGGGCGACCGTTTCGGCGTTAAATCGACCACCAGAACTCCGTGCTTTAGAATTGACGAGGCGCCCGGGGAAAATTTTTTCGTGCGCCACACAAATTTGGAGGACCACCGTGTCATATGCCCCCCGCTCAAGCGGCCGCAAGAAGAAGTCATCCCGCTCCGCGTGGATCATCGTCGCCATCGTCGCCGTTCTCGTTGTGGCCGGAATCATCGTGGGCATTGTGGTGTCATCGAACCAGGTTGGCCCCAACCCCACACCCACGGTCTCGCCCACCGCCTCCCCCACCAAGACCAGCACGGCAACACCCACGGTGACGCCCACGCCGAGCCCCACGGGTTCGCCCACGCCGAGCCCGAGCGGTTCGTCGAGCCCGTCCCCCAGCCCCACCGTCAGCCCGGTGGTTGCCTGGGCAAACAAGACCTACGGCGTCTTCCCCACCGTTGCGTGGTCGCACCAGGGCAGCGCCGTTGTCACGCTTCCGCGCCTGCTCGGCGAGGACATTAAGGGTGGCATCATGACGTTCACCAACAACGCCGCTGACAACTCGGACTTCACGGTTCAGGTCTTTGACCAAGACGGTAACCAGATGGGCGACCCCGTCATCGATGTCCTCGGCGACTACGCCGGCACCGTGGGCTACGGACTGGCCGCTCCCGAGATCAACAGCGATGCCGTGCCCACCACCGTGCACGTCACCTCCTCGGGCAACTGGGCGGTTGAAATTGCCGCCGTGGGTGCTGCGCCTCAGGGCATGGGCACCTACACGGGGGACAAGGTTGTTCTGATGCCCGCACCTGCCAACAACACGCTCGTGGCCTACTTTGGCCTGATCGGTGGCAACTTCGGTCTCAACTACTACTACCAGGATCAGCTCATCCAGATTCTGGTGCCCTTCTCGGGCGCACAGGTCAACAACCAGTCGTTCCAGCTGAACGGCGTTCCCGGCGTCATCGCCGTGCACTCGGGTGGTCAGTGGAAGGTTTCGGCCGCCAGCTAGTCCGTTTCAGAGATTCGAGTGATGGTGCTCCCGTGCTCAGCGCGGCGGGCACCATCATCGTTTTCGCCGCCCGATAGGCTTGATTCTCGTGAGTGAATCCGGCGGCGAGCAGTACTTCGCTGAACAACCGTCGAGCGACGACCGGCGGCGCATCATCTCGGCACACCTCGCTGGGCGCGACGTCGAGGTTGAGACCGGCTCGGGCGTCTTCTCCCCCGAACACGTCGACCAGGGCACACAGGTGCTCATGAACGAGTGCGCCGACCTTCCCGAAACCGGCACCTTTCTTGACGTCGGTTGCGGCTGGGGGCCACTGGCACTCGCCATGGCCATGTCCTCACCGCAGGCCACTGTGTGGGCCGTCGACATCAATGAGCGTTCGCGCACCCTGACAGCCGATAACGCGCGCCGTCTGGGACTGACGAACATCACCGTGGTGGCACCCGACGAAGTTCCCGAGAGCATACGATTCGACGTGATCTGGAGCAACCCGCCCATTCGTGTGGGCAAGGTGGCCCTGCACGAGATCCTTGATACGTGGCTGAGCCGTCTCGCGCCTGCGGGCGAAGCGTGGCTCGTGGTGGCCAAACACTTGGGCGCACCGTCACTCCTGACCTGGTTGCGCGAGCGGTGGGAGCAGGTGCGGCCGGTCGAACGAGTGGCCCAATCGCGCGGATTTCATGTCATCACCGTGGGGCAGTCTCGGTAAGGACGCCTCGCGCCTGACGGGTGCGACGCGCCTCACTGGGCATACTTGAACCATGACTGAGAACGCCGCCGGCGCGGCACCACACGAGGTCGGCTCCTGGGATGCACAGGTTCTGGCATCACAGCCGCATCCCCACTTCATGCAGTCGGAGGCGTGGGCGCAGATCAAGGCACCCTACGGCTGGACGGCCGAACAAGCACCGGCGGTCGCTGCTGCCCGTGGCGTTGGCGGTCGGCCTGCTGTGCAGACGTTTCGGCGCCATGCGCCACTGATTGGTGGCGTTGTGCACGCCCCGCGCGTTTCCGGACTCAGTGCCGACACCGTCGACGGATTCACCCAGTTGGCCGAATCTCGGGCCGATGGTCGGGTCGCCGCCTTCAAACTCGAGCCCTACCAAGAACTCGACGAGGATGTTGTCGCCGCGTTTCTCGATGGCGGCTGGCGCATTGGTGACATCACCCAGTACCGGCACGGCGTGACCGTCTCGCTCGCGGGCTCCGAAGAAGACGTGTGGATGTCGTTCAAGTCGCGCGCCCGCACCGACGTGAATGCTGCTGTCAAGAAGAACGGCGTCACGGCCTCCCGCGTTCCGCTGACCGAAGAGAACATCGAGACCCTCGTGATGCTCATCGGTGAAACAAAGGACCGCTCGGGTGCGTTTTTTCGCACCCGCAGCTACCTCGAGAGCACGTGGCGAGCGTTTGACGAACGTGGCGAGGGGCGCCTGTACTTCGCCTACATCGACGGCCGCACGGTCGCCGCAGCATTCGTGTTCACCTTTGGCCTGAACGCCTGGTACAAGGACGGTGGCTCGCTGCGGTCAGATAACAACTCGCACGCGGCCCGCCAGTTGCACTGGAAAATCATGCAAGACCTTATTGCCGACGGTTACGAGAATTACGACCTGGGCAATATTCCTGATCCCGAGAACCCCACTGAGGGCGGCATGCGGGGCCTCTTCCAATTCAAGACCGGCTTCGCCCGGGAGACCACCCAGTACATGCCCGCGCTCGAGTATCCCCTGTCGTCGCGGTTTGCGCGCTGGCAGCGTCACGAATCAAAACTCATCACCATCATGTTCAAGAAGAACAAGGACTACTGGTACTAGGCCCTTGATCTGCGGCGACGTTCGCCGCAACGAGAGACACTCACCGACTCACGAGTTGTCGGTCGTGTCCTGTGACGTGCGGTCTGATGATTCACTCGTGATGATGCGCTGGGGCCGGGTCATGGTGTCCGACGAGGCATCGGGCGCGGTCTCGCCTGCGACGAGAGACGCGGCAGCCAGTGTGCGCTCCGGAATGTCGTCGAATGCCACGGCCCGAGCGAGGGGGATGAGTCCAGCTTCGAGAAGGAGGGCGATGGCGTGGCGTCGATACTCGGCCTCCGCGTGGGCGTCTCGGTCGTGCTGGGCCACCTCAATGAGCCACACGTATGCCCTGCCAGCCATGCCCGGATCCTGGCAGTTATCGGCTGCGGTGATGGCCCGATCACCCAGTGCCCGCGCCTCCTCCCACCGGCCCTGGAGCATGGCCGTCCTCATGAGGATGACCAAGTGACGGGACTGGTCGAACAGAGAAGGAAGCTGCGACGTGAACATGCCATCGAGCGTGGTCAGCGCTGCCTCAACGTCCTCGTTGCCCATGTATGACTCCGCGAGGTCGAGGCGCGCTCTGGCCTCGGCGACAGCATCACCGCGCTCCGCGGCGATGCGAATCTGGCTGGCGAGATCGTTGCGATGCACTTCGTACGCCGGCAGGAGTGGGTCCGACCCTTCGTCGCGATCCGCTCGTCGCAACTGCTGAAACTCCAGCTCGTCGGGGGCAGTGTCCTCACCGGTTGCACGATGAAACGCCGCCAACTGTTGGAGGAGGTCGGCGGCTTCCTCGTCTCGATTGAGCTCGGCATAACAATCGACGAGGTAGTGACGCACGTCGGCGAGCATGTCCCAGTTTTGTTGAGCGTGGAACAGGAGGGCCGCCTGCTCAAGGGCCGTAGCCGCCTCGTCAGGGAGATTGAGTAGGTAGAGACACAAGCCGAGGCGACGCTGAGCCTTGGCCGTGCGCGGAGGCATGTCGAGAAAGCGTGCCACACTCAGGTTTTCTCGCGCGAGCTCCGCGGCTTCGGTGTACCGACGATTGCGACTCAGCGAGGCCACCATCTGGTCTTGAGCGATCAGCACCCACTCGGCGTTCTCCTCGCGGCGAAACACGTCGCGCGCCCACGTGATGTGCGTCATCACGATGTCGGCGTCTTTCGTGCACTCCGCCACCTCAATGGCGGCGTGAGCTGCGGCGTGATCGTTTCCCGAGAGCTCAAAGAGCGCGCGGGCCTCCAGGATGGCTGTCAGAGCGTCGGACCATTGCCCGAGACCGCGGAGGCACGTCGAACGCGACTGGGCCACATCCGCCTGCCAATAGTCGGGAGCCGCAATCTCTGTGTAAATCTCCCCGGCCTTGGTGATTGACTCGAGACCCTCTTCGTAACGACTGTCATTGATGAGCACGCGGCAGCGGATGTACCAGGCGAAACCCTGCTCGCGCGGCTGATCGGCTTGCCCCCACGCCTCAATGGCAGTGTCGACGAGCGTGAGTGCGCGTTCGGTGTTGTCGGTCATGGCGGCGCGACGGCCCAGCGCCATCAGGGCTTGTGCGCGCGTTAGTGGGCTCGGAGATATCGACAGATTCCACAGCTCGTCTTCGTTCAGGTCGTCGATGTCGTCGTCAAAATTATTCATATGCCCCCGCCTTCTGTGCCTGCCCCAGGTCACGCTCGCACCTCACGCGACGCGAGAAGTGCGTGCGGGAGGTGTGAGTATTCACTCACGAACGTCCGACAGTGGAAGCGCGACGCGCGCGCGAGTTCGGAATCTCGCAAGCGAGTTAGTCGAGAAGCTCGACCGTTCCGGTAAAGGTCAGCTCTGCCGCACCAGAGAGGGCGACATGTTCGCCCTCCTCCGTGGCGAACATGCGCACCTGAAGTGAGCCGCCGGGAACTTCCACGCGCCAGTGGTGAGGTGCACTCACGCCCACAAAATGGCGGGTGGCGAGAGCCGCCGCCGCAACGCCCGTGCCGCAACTGAGGGTCTCGCCGCTACCCCGCTCGTGCACCCGCATGCGAATGCGACCCACGCCATCGGTCACCAACGGATCGGCCGGCACCACAATCTCAACGTTTGTGCCGTTTTCGGGAACGGGGTCCACAGACGGTTCCACGGACAGGTCCGCGTTCTCAAGTTCATCGGTGCTGCCCACGACGACTACCGTGTGGGGATTCCCCAGATCAATCGTGAGTCCGGGACGCGGCACGGGCAGACCGTGCACCGCGACGAGGGGCTCGTCGTCACCGAGGCGCCATCTCCCCAAATCAACCGAGTAACCCCGTGTTGCCCGCTGCACGTCGCGAACGCCGGCGCGCGTGCCGATAGCAATCGCCTGTCCCGGTTCGAGCTCGGCCAGTCCGGATGCTTCGAGAAAAGCAACGAAAACCCGGATGCCGTTGCCGCACATTTCGGCCACGGAACCGTCCGCGTTCCAGTAGTCCATAAACCATTCGGCATCGGCGTCGTGCGCCAGCGCCGCCGGTCCGGAGGGATCGGGCTCGTGAGTGACGACGCCGCGCTTGCCGACCGTTGCCCGGTTGAGTTTTGCGGAGCGCACCGCACGGATCACACCGTCAGCGCCCACACCGAAGTGCCGGTCGCACAGAGCGGCCACCTGGGACGGCGTCAGGGGGCCCTCTCCCTCGGGGTCGGCGAACAGCACGAAGTCGTTGCCCGTTCCGTGACCCTTGGTGAAGTGCAGTGCGCGCGCCATGCAATTAGCCTAGGGCGCGCCGTGAGCGATGACGCTCTCGACGAGGTCGCTGACCGCGGCATCACTTTCGGGCGCCGACACATCAATCGCTACCGACGATTCGTAGCGTCGGAACCACCCGACCTGGCGACGGGCATACCGGCGCGTGAGGGCCTGCGTTTCCGAGATGGCCTCCGCTTCACTGAGGTCACCACGAATCTGCCCCCGTGCCTGGGCATACCCGATGGCACGACTTGCCGTCACACCCCGTTCAAGGCCGAGAGGAATCAGATCCGCCACTTCGTCCATCAGTCCGTCGGCCCACATCTGAACCACGCGCTCATCCAGGCGGGCCACCAGTTCGTCGCGTTCGGTGTGACACACGAGTGTGTGAGCGTGCGACCAGGCCTGCGCGGGCGCCGTCACCTGCGGAGCGAGACGCCCCAGTTCGGCACCGTCACCCGAAATGGCGATGACCTCGAGCGCGCGAATCACGCGTCGGGCGTTCCGTGGGTCGATACGTGCAGCCGTCTCGGGCGCAAGCGCCCGTAACCGTGCTGCGAGGATGCCGACACCGAGCTCCTCTGCTTCCTGCTCGAGCGAGGCACGGACGGCGTCGTCGTGGCCCGGGAATTCGAAGTCGAACAGCACGGACGAGACGTAGAGCCCCGATCCGCCCACAAGAATGGGCACGTTTCCACGCGCAATAATCTCGGCGATGACGTTCCGCGCTTGGGGCTGATACTGCGACACGGACGCTTCATCGCTGACGTCCAAGACATCAATCATGTGGTGGGCCACACCCTCGCAATCCGCGGGCGCGAGCTTGGCTGTTCCGATGTTCATTCCGCGATACAGCTGCATCGCATCAGCGTTGACGACCTCGGCCACGCGGCCATGTGAAGCGAGTCGACGGGCGATGTCGAGCGAGAGGGCTGACTTACCGGTACCCGTGGCACCCACCACGGCGATGAGTGGCACCCCCGAGGTCATGAGCGCCGCGTGGGCAGACCCAGGGATACCGCGACGCCGCCGGTGGGTGAGACCGAAGTGGCACCCGGGAGGGGCGCGCCACAGGCTTCGGCCTGCGCGAGGTCCCAGGCGTCCCCCGCACGCGTGGCTCGAACTGACCACGGAAGTCCCGACGGCTCATCGGCCAACACGTGGAACGGAGCTGCATCGGAAATCGTCACCGTCACGACATCGCCGGGACGCGGGGCCGGAACGTCTTCGGGCCACGAGAAGTGCACGAGCCGCATGTCGGGCGACCGACCACTGAGGCGATGTGTGGCAGCATCCTTGCGACCCTCATTTGAGGCCACCAGCACATCGACCGTGCTCCCCACCTGCTTCTGGTTCTCCTCATAGGCGATCTGGTTTTGCAGAGCCACCAAACGCTCGAAGCGTTCCTGCACCACAGCCTTTGGCACCTGGTCGGTCATGTCGGCAGCCGGGGTGCCCGGACGGGGTGAGTACTGAAAAGTGAAAGCGAGGGCGAATCGGGCCTCACGAACCACGCGCATGGTCTCGGCGAAGTCCTCTTCGGTTTCGCCCGGAAAACCGACAATGATGTCGGTGCTGATGGCCGCATCGGGAATCGCCGCGCGCACGCGCTCAATAATGTTCAAGAACTTGGAGCTGCGGTAACTGCGCCGCATCTCCTTGAGGATGCGGTCTGATCCGGACTGCAGGGGCATGTGCAGCTGGGGCATGACGGCGGGCGTTTGAGCCATGGCCTCAATGACGTCGTCCGTGAACGCCGCAGGATGCGGGCTGGTGAAACGGATGCGCTCGAGACCCTCAATCTGTCCCGCGGCGCGCAGCAACTTGCTGAATGCCTGCCGGTCACCAAACTCCACACCGTAAGTGTTGACGTTCTGTCCGAGCAGAGTGACCTCAATGGCACCGGCAGCCACCAGAGCCTCGATTTCGGCCAGGACATCGCCCGGGCGACGATCCTTTTCTTTTCCGCGCAGGGCAGGCACGATACAGAACGTGCACGTGTTGTTGCAGCCGACCGAAATCGACACCCAGCCGCTGAAGGTCGAGTCGCGTTTCGCGGGCAACGTTGAGGGGAAGGTCTCCAAAGATTCGAGAATTTCGAGCTGGGCTTCCTCGTTGTGGCGTGAGCGCTCCAAGAGCCGTGGCAGTGCCCCCATATTGTGCGTACCAAAGACCACGTCGACCCAGGGAGCCTTGTCGAGGATGACCGCCTGATCCTTCTGGGCAAGACAGCCGCCG
>CANFVD010000042.1 GCA_947450345.1 Actinomycetota bacterium | reverse complement strand
GCGCGCGTGCCGTGACGGATCGCGTCGCGGCGACAGGCGCGTCGCTCGGTGCAAGTACGGCATCGGTCATGTTCTCCAATGTAGAGACTTTTTCACTAAATGAAAAGATGATTTCAGCAGATTTTTGGGAGAATTCCCCAGAAACACTCTTTTTCAGGCTATTTATTGTCCTCATCGCCGAGACGCGATGCTTTCACTCAATGAAAATTATGTTGCGCTGTGGCGCAAAAGGGTGTCTACTTGTGTCACGTCTTTACGTACGGCATGCGATGCGTACGCGAAAGCACTCCCGTCCACAGTTGCAAAGGAGCACACCTTGACCGGCAAGCGCACATTCCCGGATCCCTACGCCGTTGAGACGCCCGAGGGCGCCGAAGGTTGGCAGGACCTCTACGCGTACCACAACCTGTTCCAGGAGGGTCGCCAGGCCGTTGACGGCAAGAAGACGTGGTTCCGCAACTCGCTGCACTTCCCCGAGGTGTCGTACCCGTTCGACCAGATCACCATCGACTGTGCCTTCATGGGCACCGGTGTGACCAACACGCGCGTATTCGCCATGCCACCGGCAAAGGGCCTCGACGTGCGCGTGGTCAACGGTTACACCTACATGAGCGCACTGCCCGCGCCTGCTCCCGACGAGATCGAACGTCGCGCTGCCGAGTTCGGCGTCCGCGCCGGTCACTACTTCCAGAACTGGGACAGCCTCTACGAGGATTGGGTGGAGCGCGTCAAGGGACGCATCTCGACGGTCAAGGGAATTGCGATTCCCGAGCTGACAGAGTTCGAGACGCTCGAGTACGTCACCACGACGCACGGCAACACGCAGGCCAACACTCTGCTGGCCAGTTACCTCGACCTCATTGCTCAGGGTGACGCCATCTGGACCCTGCACTCCGAGTTCCTCAACCTCGGTTACGCCGCGTACCTGCAGTTCCTGCTGCTCTGCAAGGCCAACTTCCCCGACATCACCGACCAGACCATCTCACGCATGGTGTCGGGCATCGACGTCATCCTGTTCCGTCCGGACGACGAGCTGCGCCGCCTGGCCAAGCTCGCCGAAGAGTTGGGTGTCGGCGACGCCGTGCTGGCCTCGAAGGACGAGACCTCGCTGCAGGCAAACCTGTCCGGCACGGACGCGGGCAAGAAGTGGCTGGCCGATCTCGAGGAAACCAAGAATCCCTGGTTCTACTTCTCAAACGGTTCGGGCATGTACCACCACCACCGCTCGTGGGTCGACGACCTGACCATGCCCATCCAGGGCATCGGCGACTACATCAAGATGGTGCGTCGCGGCGAGTCACTCGAGCGCGAGCTCGACAAGCGCCAGGCAGAGCGTGACGAGATCACGAACATCTACCGTGACCTTCTCGAGGGCGATGTACTTGCCGAGTTCGACGGCGCTTTGGGCCTGTCGCGCACGGTGTTCCCCTACGTCGAGAACCACAACTTCTACATCGAGCACTGGTTCATGACCGAGTTCTGGAACAAGGTGCGCGAGTTTGGCGCCCTGTTTGCGAAGTGGGGCTTCTGGGAGTCGGAAGACGACATCTTCATGCTGCGTCGCGCCGAGGTCGTTGAGGCCGTCATCGACCTCGAGGCCGCCTGGAGCCACGGCACCGAACCTCAAGGACCCGCCTACTGGCCGGCCGTCGTGGCCAAGCGCAAGTCGATCTACAAGGCCCTGGCCAAGTGGACTCCCCCGCCGGCACTCGGACCCGTTCCCGAGGACGTCTCTGAGCCACTGACCATCATGCTCTGGGGCATTACGCCCGAGACCGTGGAGCGCTGGCTCGACCAGGCCGAGGGTGTCGGCAGCAAGACCGAGCTCGGTGGCTTTGCCGCAGCGCCCGGAATTGCCGAAGGCCGCGCACGCATCGTGCTCACGCCCGACGAGCTCGACCAGGTTCAGGACGGCGAAATCCTCGTGGCTCCCGTGACCAACACGTCATGGACGCCGGTGTTCAGCCGTATCAAGGCCGCCGTCTCGGACATCGGTGGAATCATGTGCCACGCGGCCATTGTGTCGCGCGAGTACGGACTGCCCGCCGTGGTGGGAACCGGCTTTGGCACCACCACCATCAAAACGGGAATGCTCATTCGCGTCGACGGCGACACGGGCAAGGTCACCATTCTGGAAGAGGCATAAGCGTGGCCGAACAGCCCAGCTGGCAAGACGTTCTCGACCTCATTGCTCAGCTCAACGAGAGCGACTATGAGTCGGCGAGTGTGCAGGTGGGCGATGTCTCCATTCGTCTCTCCAAGTCTGACGCTGGTTTCGATATGCCCGAAGCCGCTGGTCGAGTAGGGGCGCAGCCCCGCATCGAGACTGGTTTCGATACGCCGATGGCGTCGGCTACTCAACCAACGACGGGCGCCGCGGCGGCAGCTCCCGCAGCCGCCCTGGGTGACACCATCGACGCTCCCATGATCGGCGTGTTTTACCGTCGCCCCTCACCGGGTGCCGCGCCGTTTGTGGAGCCCGGCCAGCGCGTTGAGGCAGACACCACCATCGGCATCATCGAGATCATGAAGCTCATGAACCCGATTGTTGCCGGCAAGGCGGGTGTCATCACCGACTTCCTCGTGACGGACGCCGACCCGGTTGAGTTTGGTCAGCCGCTCGCGACCATCAACACCAGCGCGTAATCGTGACCGACGCTCCCGTCATTCTGGTCGCTAATCGCGGCGAGATTGCCATGCGCATCATTGCGGCCGCGCGCCGCATTGGCGCGTCGCCCGTGCTCGCGGCCAGCGTTGCCGACAAGGACTCACCCGCGGCCCGTGCCGCCGATCGCGTGATTGTGATCGGTGCCTCGCCCGCCAACCAGTCGTACCTCAAACCCGAGCAGGTGGCGCAGGCGGCCGTCATGGCCGGTGCCGCTGCGGTTCACCCCGGCTACGGGTTCCTCAGCGAGCAGCCCGCCCTGTGCGAACTGCTCGAAGAAGAGGGAATCGCGTGGGTGGGACCTCGGCCCGAAACCTTGCGTGCCGTGGGAGACAAAGGAAGCGCGCGCCAAGTGGCGATCGATGCCGGTGTGCCCGTGGGCGCGGGCGTCGAGATTGACGACCCCACGATCGTCGTCGCCCTCGGCGACCAGATTGGCTACCCCCTGCTGATCAAAGCAATCCACGGCGGTGGTGGACGCGGCATTCGCCTCGTCACCAACCCCGAGGAGCTGGTTGAGCTCGCACCTCAGGCTGCCGCTGAAGCCGTGGCCGCATTTGGCAACGGAGCCCTCTACCTCGAGCGCTACTACGGTCGCGCTCGCCACGTTGAGGTGCAGGTCTTTGGCGACGGCGAAGGCAATGCGTGGATCTTTGGTGACCGCGACTGCTCGGTGCAGCGTCGTCATCAGAAGCTCATCGAAGAGTGCCCGGCTCCCGGACTCAGCGAGAAGCGTCGCCAACTCCTGCACGACTCGTCGCGCGCTCTCGTCAAGGTGCTGCGCTATCGCGGAGCCGGCACCGTGGAGTTTCTCGTTGACACCGAGTCGGAAGACGTCATTTTTCTCGAGGTGAATGCGCGCATCCAAGTAGAGCACCCGGTGACCGAGGAGGCCTTCGGAGTCGATCTCGTGGCCGCGCAACTGCTCTTGGCCCTCGGACGCGACCCGCAGCTGCCTGACGTGGGACCCGTTCCACCAGCGGCCGTGATTGAGATGCGCATCAACGCCGAGGACCCCAACGCCGACTTCCAGCCCAATTCGGGTGACATCACGCGCCTGGTCTGGCCCAAAGGGCCGGGAATTCGCATCGATACTCAGATCGAAGAGGGGTACCGTTTTCCTCCCTTCTACGACAGCCTGATGGCCAAGCTCATTGTGCGCGCGCACAACCGCGACGCCGCCGTTGCGGCCGCCACGGCTGCCGTGCGCAACGTGACGATCGACGGCCTCAAGACCACCCTGCCGATGCACGCCTACGTGCTGGCACACCCCGACTTCATTGCCGGCGGTATCCCCACGTCGTGGTTTGGCCCCGTGTGGGAAGCACGAAAGGAAAGCCTGACATGACCCCCGCGAAGAAGAGTTCCGCCCCTCACGCCGCATCGGAATCACCCGAGTCTGGTCGGGTCGCTCCGCACCTTGCCACGGGCGGTGCCCTGCGCACCCGCGGACCCGTGCGTATCGTCGACACCAGTGTGCGCGACGGCAACCAGAGCCTGTGGGCCGCCCTCGGCGTGACCACGGGAATGGTGGAGGCGGTGGGTCCGCTTCTCGAAGCCATGAACCTGCAGGCCATCGACTTCACGTCGTCGACCCACCTCTCGATGGGCGTCAAGTTTCACCAGGAGAACCCGTGGGAGCGCCTGTCGCGCATGCGCGCGGTAACCCCCAACACGCCCCTGGCAGCCATCACCACGGGCATGCGCTTCATGTCGTGGGAGAAGGCGTCCGAGCCGGTGTTCCGCATGTCGCTGCGCCTCCTCGCGCGTCATGGTCTGCGTCGCCTCCAGATTGCCGAACCCATGAACGACGTGGAGGCCACCACCAAGGTGGCCCGCTGGGCTAAGGAAGAGGGCATCGAGCAGGTTGTGGCCGGTGTCGTGTTCACCGAGAGCCCGGTGCACACCGACGAGCGCTACTTGGCGAACACGCGCGCCTATGCGGCTGACCCCAACATCGACATCATCTACCTCAAGGATCCCGGCGGACTTCTTACCGATGAGCGCGTGCGCGACCTCGTGCCACCCATGCGCCAGATCACGGGCGACAAGATTCTCGAACTCCACAGCCACTGCACCACGGGCGCTGCGCCCCAGCTGTATCTGACGGCCGCACAGCTGGGTATCGACGTGCTCCACACTGGCCTGGGGCCGCTGTCGAACGGCACGGCGCAACCGAGCCTCGAGAAACTGCTTGGCAACCTCGATGCCATGGGCATCGCGGTCGGCGTGAATCGCGACGCCGCCGCCGCCGCCGCCGAGATGCTGTGGTCCTTTGCCAAGGCGCAGGGTCTGAAGCCCGGTGCCCCCACCGAATACGACCTCAGCACACACGTGCACCAGGTTCCCGGTGGCATGATCGGCACGCTCAAGCGTCAGCTGACCGAGATCGGCATGATCGACGAGTTGCCCGCGGTGATGGCCGAAGCCTCGCGCGTGCGCGCCGACCTGGGCTACCCCATCATGGTCACCCCGTTTAGCCAGTTCGTCGGTAGCCAGGCGCTCATGAACGTGCTCGCGCTCAAGAGTGGCCAAGAACGCTACTCGCGCATCCCCGACGAGGTGTTGCGCTTCGTGCTGGGTCACTTCGGAACGCCCGAGGGGCCCATCAATCCCGACATTCTGCAGCGCGTGGCCGACATGCCGCGCACGGCCGAACTCGAGGTGCACGTCGAGGAGAAATCGCTCACGGAACTTCACGCCGAATACGCCGAGAAGTTTGGGCGCCCACTCGATGAGGAAGAACTGATGCTGCGCATTGTTCTCCCCCAGGATCAGGTCGACACCATGTTTGCGGCCGGCCCGGCGCCCCAGTGGACCGGAAAGACCTCGTCCTCGGCTGGCGCAGCCGGAACCGCCTCTAACGTCTCCGAGTTCATCAACGCCGTGAACGAACTGCCCAAGTGGCGCTCGATTGCGGTCAACTTCGCTGGCGAAAGCGTCTCGCTTCGCCGCGCCTCTGAAGGGAAATAACCATGGCTGTGGCCACACTCACCGATCGTCTCGCCCAGGTCAAGGGCGTGATGTTTGACATTGACGGCTGCCTCGTGATCTCCGACGGCCCCGCCGGTCAAGACGGACGGGTACTCGAAGGTGCCATCGAAGCCCTGCAGTACGTGCGTGACAGCGGTCGTGCCGTGTGCGTGTTCACGAACGGAACGGCGCAGGCCCCCGCCGACATTGCCGCCCACTTGCGTTCCATGGGCATCGACGTGAGCGACGAGGAGGTCTTCACGCCCTCTGTTGTGGCCGCCACGGTGCTCAAGCGCAAATTCCCCAACGACAAGGTCATGGTGTTTGGTGGAGCCGGCATGCTGGTGGACTTCCACAAGCGCGACGTCAACCTCGTCGATCTTGACAAGGCGATGGCCGGCGAAAAGTTCGACACCAAGGCTGTCATGGTGGGCTGGGACACCGACTTTGGTCGCGCCAAGCTGCAGATTGCCGCTGAGGCCCTGCTTGCGGGAGCGGAACTGTACTGCGCCAGCGACGCACCCTTCTTTGCCTCAAACAACCGACTCAACGTGGGTGTTTCCGGATTCATCGCCTCCGGCCTCGAATACGTTTCGGGGCAGAAGCGCGAAGTACTGGGCAAGCCCTCGCACTACTCGATGGAGATCATCTCCGAGTATTTGGGGCACCCGGCGTCCGACATCCTCGTGATTGGAGACGACATCATGCTGGAATCGAAGATGGCTCGCGAAGGTGGTGCGGTGGCTGGTCTGGTCACCACCGGAACGAGCAGTGCAGAGGATGCCGCATCGTGTGCGCCCGAGATACAGCCCGAACTGGTCATCTCGAATATGTTCGAGTTGGTTGACCTGCTGAAGCAGGCCGACGCCAAATAACGAACAGACCGGCCGCCGCCACCATGGCGACGGAGCGAACTTTTTTGCTTCGAAAGGACACCCTCATGAACGCATTTGACGGACACGTCGCCCTGGTTACCGGAGGCGGACAGGGCCTGGGAGCAACCATTGCCAAAGAGCTCGGCGCCGGCGGAGCGGCCGTGGTGGTCTCGGACATGAACCTCGCCACGGCTACAACCGTTGCCGACGAGATTGTGGCCGCTGGCGGCAGGGCGATTGCCGTGAAGCACGACACCACGGTCGTGGCCGATCACGAGGCCGCGGTCAACGCCGCTGTGAAGGAATTTGGCAAGCTCACGATTGCCGTCAACAACGCCGGCATTGGTGACCCCGCCGACTTCATGGGCAGCATGGACTTGGCGCAGTGGGACCGCATGATCTCTGTAAACCTCAGTGGCGTGGCCTACGGCATTCGTCACCAAATCCCCGCGATGCTCAAGAACGGCGGCGGTGCAATCGTCAACATGTCGTCGATCTTGGGTTCGGTGGGGGCACTGGGCGTGCCCACGGGCTATGTGGCCGCCAAGCACGGCGTGGTGGGCCTCACCAAGAACACGGCGCTCGAGTACGCCAAGGACGGCATCCGCGTCAACGCTGTCGGCCCGGCCTTCATCAAGACTCCCCTGCTGGATAATCTGCCCGACGAGGCACTTCCCGTGCTCGCTGCCAGCCACCCCATGGGTCGCCTCGGTGAGCCCGAAGAGGTCTCGGCACTCGTGTGCTTCCTGCTCTCAGACCGCGCGAGCTTCCTCACGGGCGCCTACTACCTCGTCGACGGCGGCTACACCGCACAGTAGAGGTTGACCACGGATAACTCACGATTCCGCGCGAAAGTCCCAGCGGTAAAAGGCGTATCCCTCGTCGAAGGGGCGCACGACGTGGGGGGCGATTCGGAAGTCGCCCGGCGCCGGAAAGAACGAGGCGATGCGCATAGGCGGTAATTTGCGGGTGAAGCTGCGCACGACCAGCCGACGCGAATAGCGCGACGCCATCTCGACAATGTCGTGAGCCAAGTGCTCATCCATGTTGAAGACTCCGTCACCCACCATGGCGTCGAACGTGGTGGTGTTATCACGCCAGTCGCCGAGCGTCACGCGGGGGTCGTCGATAAAGGGATCGATGTCCAACGCGGACGTGCACAGGTCAAAGAGTGCCGGAGTATTGCCCAACAGGAGCACAGATGCCTCTTCGGCAAGGTCAGACGGGTCTAGGAGTTCGGAATAGATCGCGACATCTGCCGCGTCCGGTGACATCGGCCGAGGATGCTCCCCCGCCCAATAGTCGCGGTCAACGCCTGACGTCACGTCCGCTTCCTGGCCGTGTGCACTCAGCAGACTTACGCTGAGTGACGTCCTTGGCGGCGCGTGCGGAGAACGCCCGAAGCGAAGAGCGCTCCGGCTGCCACTGTGGCAACTCCCGCACCAATCATCCAGGGCTGAACGCTCATGCCCGTGTCGGGCAGCGCGCCCCACCGGATGATGACGGCTCCGTCTTCGCCGACATCCGCAGTGGCAGCACCGAAGTCACCCGAGACACTACCTCCCGAGCCAGCAGTACCTGTAAACGAACCAAGTGTGATCGCATCACAGCTTCCACCAGCGCCAAAAATTGCCTCGCCACTCGTGGCGGGGAAAAGGGATGACCCCAAAGCCACCTCCGACGCGGTCAGTCCGGCACCCGAAACGCAATCGGTTGTCGCATCACCGGCACCACCGCCGGCACCCAGATCGGGGTCAACGTGTGACCCTTCATTTCCGTTGCCGCTGGTTCCACCCCCAGTAAATGTTCCGCCGGTCCCGCCTACTGCCACAGTGCTACCGAAAGAACTGTCTCCGCCAGCAGATGCATCGCCAAAATCAGCAGAAATCCCGCCGCCCTCGCCGACCGTGAGTTCAACGGGACTCGACGCATCGACCGAATCAACGAAGACGACTTCGCCGCCGCCACCGCCGTAAGCACCGTCAGATCCGTAAGCCGATGCTCCACCTCCGGCGCCAACAATGATGGCAGAAACCTTGGTGACTCCCGAGGGGGCAGTGAAGGTACTGTCTCCCGCGGTGGTGAACGCCTGCTCACAGATTCCCGCGGAAACTTCGGTGCCCGTTCCGCAATCCGCGGCGGCGAATGCTGCCGTTGATGCGAAGGCCAAAGGAGCAGCGAGAACGCCGGCTCCGGCAGAAATGGCGAAGATTTTAGCGGCGCGAGATGTTGTCACGGGAGAACTCCTTGAAAGTAGGCAAGCATTAGAATTCTATCGCACGTCAGTCACATCCTGCTTGGCGTCGCGTGGTGAGACGGCACACGAGTTAGGGAATGTCGACACGCGAGGAGAACAGGCGAGCCAAGTCGTCACGATTCACTTTGCCCATGTGGTTGCGTGGAATGTCGTCGACGCGAGCAACGCGCGTGGGCGTGGACTCCCCGAGTCGCGAACGCAGATGACTCATGAGGTCGTTCACGGTGACTGACTCGTCGGATACGAAAACCAGCGCGATTACTTCGAGCCCCCGTGAATCGAAGAATCCGAAGGCCGCGGCCTCCCGCACGCCGTCCCACTCATACGCCGCTGCTTCGACGCGAGCCGGATCAACCTTGATTCCGGCGGCGTTGATGATCTCAGACTGCCGCCCCGCCAGGTAAAGCTGGTCACCTTCCACGCGCCCCAAGTCTCCCGAGAAGAAAAAACCATTTCGGAACGCAAGGGACGTGGCGTCGGGCTCGTTGAGATACGCCTGTGGCTGACGCGCGCGTCGGACTCCAATAAGCCCTTGCGTGCCATCGGGCAGACGCTCACCCGCGTCATCAAACGCGGCCAGCTCAACACCGTCAATCACCGTGCCCGCGCTGCCGCCTGTCGAATCCGCACCCAGGCGAATGGCCGTTGACCCGGCCTCCGTGCTGGCATACGTGACCACCAGTTCGGCATCGAGACGCTTCACCAATTGCTGGCCGAGGAAGTCGGGCAACGCGGCGCCCGCCGACATGATCGTCGTGAGGGAGGGGAACGTCGCGGTGGATGCCCGCGCTGAGGTGAGCAGAACGCTCAGTTGGTGCGGTGAAGCAATCAGGCAGGCCACGTTGTGTCGCCGCAACTGTTCCAACACCTGCGCGCCCTCGCCGGGGGAAATATAGGTCTCCCCCAGGATGACGTGGGCATAGAACGTCATGAAGGTCAGGCCGGTGGAGAGGCCCAGGTGACAAAAATAGGGCTGCGCGGGCATCCATTGTTCCCGACGATCGATGCAGCGATCGACGAGGGTGTCAATGGTGAGGGGTACGGGCTTGGGCCGACCCGTGGTGCCGCTTGAGAACGGCAACCGGCACACAGCCTCGTCGGAGGGGTACAACATCATGTCGTTGCCGAGCGACAACGTGGCAACGCGTTCCATCGTTGCCGCGTCGAGAATGATCTGACGGTCGGCGGGGAACGTCTCGAGAGGAGTCAATGCGACCACCCATTCGATGGCCGTACCGCCCGCCTCCAGGTATCCCCGGGGAACGTTCGTGCCCACGGCCGCCTCGTGAAAGATCGCGAATGCGAGGGACAATTCGACGAGCGCGGGTGCGCGCACGCCCACCACCTGCCCGGGCATGACGCCACGCTCCCGCAGGAGCGCTGCAAATCGCAGAGCGGTGTCGTGCAGCTCGGCGAACGTCATGTCCACGTCAACTGTGCTGATGGCCACGCCCGAAGGATTTCGCGTAGCCGACGCAACGAGGTGCACAAAGGGGTGGTCGTGAGTCAACATCACCCCGAGACTACCGGTGGCATTGGGGGCTGAGGAGTCGAGCTCACGGGAGATAAACGAAAACCCGAATCGCCTTTGATCCGGGTTTCGTCGTCTGTAAGGGCTGAACTATGAGCGACGACGCCCGCGAGCCATGAACGGAATCATGATCGACAGGGTGAAAAGGATGATGCCACCGGCGAAGATCCAGCCCTCGTAACCGGGCACATTGAATGCCTGAGCCATGACGTACCAGCTGGCAAGGAAAAGAATCATGCTGATAACGAAGATGAGTACGCGCATGGTCCGACTTTCTGTTGT
>CANFVD010000041.1 GCA_947450345.1 Actinomycetota bacterium | reverse complement strand
CCGATGAAGCCCTCCCAGGTCTTCTTGGGGCTGATACTCGGGGCCATGAGGTGTTTGCCAAAGAGCAACCCCGTGGCATAGGCACCCGTGTCGATAGATACCACCACGATGAGGAACCCGAGCACCCACCACTGACCGTCATTGTGAGCAACCAGGTTGACGCACACCGCACCGAGAACAGAGACATAGGCCTGCACGAACATGGCCGCAAACATGCGATGGTGCAGGGGCGCCTTGTCCACGTAGGCCGCACGATTCGACGTCATGATTTGCGTGATCAGGATGATGACCGTGCCCAGTGCAATGACAATCAGGGTCAGCACGAGACCACCGAAGAATGCCACCGGCATGGCGACGACCGTTACGGCCACACTCAGTATTCGGGGAACGTACCAGCCGCGCACCCGCATGGCGTTGGCCAATTCGAGCGTACAGATGCCCAACGTCACCACGGCGAAGATCACGAAAAGCCACTTGAAGATGATGAGGCTCACCAGCACGAATGCGCCAAAGAGCAGTCCGGCCACAATGGCGCCGAGCAGGTTGCGGCCGGTGCGCTTGACGATCTTCTCGTTGGCCGCTTCAAACTGAACGCGCGTGTTTTCGAACTGCGCCCGCGTGTTCTCCAGCTGACGCTCGATGTCGGCACGGGCGCTACGAATCTGCGCCTGAATCTCTTCCGTTGGTGAGCGGCGTTCTCGATCCTCCGGGGTGATGTTGTTCGACAACCCTTAGACCTCGAGCAGCTCGGCTTCTTTGCGCTTCAGCGACTCGTCAATCTGGTCGATGTGGGCCTTCGTCGCCGCCTCAAGTTCCTTCTCACCACGCGAGAGGTCATCGTCGCCCACCTCGCCTTTGAGTGCATCGATGTCGTCTTTGGCCTTGCGGCGAATGTTGCGCACCGAAACGCGCGCATCTTCCGCCTTGGCTTTGACAATCTTCACGTACTCCTTGCGGCGATCCTCCGTGAGCTCGGGGAGTGCCACGCGAATGATGGTGCCGTCGTTGGACGGAGTTGCGCCGAGGTTGGGCGTGTCACGCAATGACTGTTCGATGTCCTTGAGCGCGCCCTTGTCGTAGGGCGTGATCAGGATGGTGCGTGCCTCGGGGTTTTGCAGCGAGGCGAGCTGCGCCAAGGGCGTGGGCGTGCCGTAGTAATCGACCAGGATCTTCTGGAACAGCGCGGGGTTTGCTCGCCCGGTGCGAATCGTGGCGAAATCTTCCTTGGCCACTTCAACCGCCTTGCTCATGCGGTCTTTGGCATCGCTGAGAACTTCTGCAATCACGGAAGACTCCTTCGTCTGTTTGGTCCGAGACCAAGTCTAGTTGGTGACGAGAGTTCCGATTTGTGCACCGAGGATGGCCTGAGTGATGTTGCCCGTGGGCTCCATTCCGAAGATACGCATGGGCATCTGGTTGTCCATACAGAGGGAGAAGGCGGTCGAGTCGACGACCTTCAGCCCCTTCTTGAGTGCGTCGCTGAACGTGACCGTGTCGAGGCGAACGGCGTCGGGATTCTTCCGGGGGTCGTCGGAGTAAACGCCATCAACGCCGTTCTTGGCCACGAGTACTTCGTCGGCGTGAATCTCGAGCGCGCGCTGAGCTGAAACCGTGTCGGTCGAGAAGAACGGTAAGCCGGCTCCCGCTCCGAAGATGACCACACGGCCCTTTTCGAGATGACGGATGGCGCGCAACGGAAGGTAGGGCTCGGCAACCTGGGCCATGGCGATGGCCGACTGAACGCGAGGCTGTGCGCCGGCCTGCTCCAGGAAGTCCTGCAGCGCGAGGGCGTTCATCACGGTTCCGAGCATTCCCATGTAGTCGGCGCGGGCGCGATCCATTCCCCGCTGGCTGAGCTCAGCCCCGCGGAAGAAGTTACCGCCACCTACGACCACGGCCACATCGACCTGCTTGGCCGCTTCGGCAATCTCCTGAGCCAGTGAGGCAACGACATCGGGGTTGACCCCGAGGGAACCGCCGCCGAATGCTTCGCCGGAGAGTTTGAGGAGGACGCGACGACGTGCTGCCATGAGAAATCCTTGGGTGCGAGGCGATTGGGTACGTCTTACGCTACCGCGCACGACTTAAAGCAGAGCGCCCGGCGCGCGACGAGGTCGCGAACCGGGCGTTCTGTGTGGCACGGGGTTATGCGCCCACCTTGAATCGAGCGAAGCCCGAAACGGTGAGGCCGGCGTCGGAGAGAACCTTCGACACCTTCTGCTTGTCGTCGCGCGCGTAGTCCTGTTCGAGCAGAGCGACCTGCTTGTAGAAAGCAGCCAGACGACCCTCAACGATCTTTTCGATCTGGGCCTCGGGCTTGCCTTCCTGACGCGTGATCTCGGTGACGATCTGACGCTCCTTCTCGACCTCAGCAGCAGGCACGTCTTCGCGAGCCAGGTACTGGGGGTCGGCGAACGAAATGTGCATCGCTACCGAACGAGCGGTGTCGTCATCCGCACCGGCGTAGCCCACGACAACGCCCACCTGAGGGGGGAGGTCCTGGCTGGTCTGGTGCATGTAGATGGCGATCTTCTCGCCCTCCACGACAGCAACGCGACGCAGTTCGATCTTCTCGCCAATGATGGCGGCCTCGTCGTTGATGAGGTCGGCTACCGACTGCGAGCCGGCAGGCGCCGCAGCGCCCTGCTCGGCCGTAGTGGCACCCGCAGCAACAACGGCGTCGAGCACCTTGTTCGACAGCGCGATGAACTTGTCGCCCTTGGCCACAAAGTCGGTCTCGCACGCGAGTTCGATGATGGTGGCCTTGCCACCCTCAGCCTTAGCAGCCACGAGGCCCTCGCTCGTGGAGCGGTCGGCGCGCTTGGCGTTACCCTTTGCTCCCTTGAGGCGGAGGATTTCCACGGCCTTGTCCATGTCGCCATCGGCTTCGACGAGGGCGTTCTTGGTGTCAACCATGCCCGTGCCGAGGCGCTCGCGTAGCGTCTTGACGTCTTCGAGTGAAAAGTTAGCCATGCTCGGTTATTCCTTCTCGGCGGCCGGCTCTGCGGCCGCGGTTGCGGTGGTTTCGGATGCGGGTGCCTCTGCCTCTGCGGCCGGAGCGGCCTCGGGAGCAGCTTCTGTTGCGGGGGCAGCGTCGCCGGCTTCGAGAAGCTCGCGCTCCCACTCAGCCATGGGCTCTGCGGCCTGACCCGACTCGGGCTTCTGGTGACGCTCGATGAGGCCTTCGGCCACAGCGTCGGCGATGATCCGCGTGAGCAGACCTACCGACCGGATGGCGTCGTCGTTACCCGGAATCGGGTAGGCGAGCTCGTCGGGGTCGCAGTTGGAGTCGAGGATGCCGATAACCGGGATGCCCAGCTTCTTGGCCTCATCGATAGCGAGGTGCTCCTTCTTGGTGTCAACAACCCAGAGCGCGCTCGGCGTCTTCTGCAGGTTGCGGATACCGCCGAGGCTCTTGTGAAGCTTGTCGAGCTCGCGCTTCTTGATGAGCAGCTCTTTCTTGGTGAAGCCGGACTTCGAGGCGTCCTCGTAGTCGAGCTGCTCGAGCTCCTTCATGCGCGCGAGGCGCTGACCGATCGTGTTGAAGTTGGTCAGCAGACCACCCAACCAACGCTGGTTGACGTAGGGCTGGCCCACGCGCATCGCCTGCTCGGCGATGGACTCCTGAGCCTGCTTCTTAGTGCCCACAAAGAGCACCGATCCGCCGCGGGCGACGGTCTGCTTGACGAAGTCGTACGCCTGGTCAATGTAGGTCAGCGACTGCTGGAGGTCGATGATGTGAATGCCCGAGCGCTCGGCAAGGATAAAACGCTTGACCTTCGGGTTCCAACGACGTGTCTGGTGTCCGAAGTGAACGCCGCTGTCGAGCAGCTGGCGAATGGTGACGACGGCCATGAGCCGTTCTCCTGTTCTCAACGCAGGCGTGACCGAGGCCAGGCACGTGCGTTACTTGCGGTTTGTCGCAGGTCTCGGCGAGACCTGCCCTAGTGTCCGGTGAGCGACCTGCACCCGAGGGTGACCGTTAGGCCGGCTGTCACATGGAGCTGGACACGCGAATTCGCCACCAATTTCTTGGATGACGTGGTTCTAGAGTAGCGCAGTCCCCGCGCAGCCACGAAATTCGGGCAAGATGGTGACCATGTCTACCCCCTCTGCGTCGACCGTGCCCGCCGGATCGGGAGCCTCAGGGCTGAGCAAGGCCAAGTCTGCGGCGGCTCTGACCGCGCTCATTTTGGGCGCCGGCGTGGCCAACATGAACCTCTCGGTGGCCAATGTGGGGCTGCCCCAGATTGGCAAGGACCTCGACGCCTCGCAGGTGGGACTCAACCTCATCGCCGTCGGATTCTCGCTCGGACTGTCGGTCTCGGTGCTCTACTTGGGCGCCCTGGGTGACCGTTTCGGGCGCAAGGGCATGCTCCTTCTCGGACTCATCCTGGGCATCCCGGCGGCCTTCATGTCGTTCTTTGCTGGCAGTGTCGAAGTTCTGGCGGTCTCGCGCCTGCTCGGCGGTCTTGCCGCCGGAATGGCCTATCCCACCACGCTGGCCCTCATCACGGCCATCTGGGCCGGTTCGCGGCGAACCACCGCCATCGCCCTGTGGTCCGCTCTGGGTGCCGGACTTTCCGCGTTGTCTCCGCTCATTGCCGGCGCACTCTTGATGGTGACGAAGTGGAACTGGATGTTCTTGGTCGCGGTGCCGTTCGCCGTTGTGGCCATCATCCTGGTCATTCTGAACGTGCCCGCCAAGCTCAACGAGACGACAGAACCGGTCGACCACTGGGGCGGCATCTTTTCGGCGATTTTCTTTGGCGGGTTGGTGCTGACCATCAACTTCATCGCGCTCGACGGCCACCTGATGACAGTGATCTGGATGGGGGTCATCACGCTCCTGGGAGGCGTGGCCTTTTTCTGGCGGCAGGCCCGGGCCCGTTTCCCGCTGTTTGACCTGACGTTCGCCAAACGGCCAACTTTCTGGGTGGCCGCGGTATCGGGAATCATCGTGTTCGGCTCGCTCATGGGCGCCATGTTCATCGGCCAGCAGTTCTTGCAGAACGTGTTGGGCTACGACCCGCTGATGGCGGGAACAGCAATCCTGCCCTGCGTGATTGCCATGATTGCGGTTGCACCGCTGTCGTCACGTCTGACCGGTCAACTGGGATCGCGCACGACCCTGCTCATCGGCTTCGCGCTGTGTTTGCTGGGCTTTGCCTCGATGCTCGTGCTGTGGGGACTCACCACGCCCTACGTCTGGGTGGCACTGAGCTACGCCCTGATTGGGCTCGGTGTGGGCATCGCCGGAACGCCCGCATCGCACGCGCTCACCAACTCGGTGCCTGTCACCAAGGTGGGTATGGCGTCGGGCACGGGCGATCTGCAGCGCGACCTCGGCGGAGCCATCATGCAGTCGATTCTCGGCGCGCTCCTCGGTGCGGGATATGCGCGGGCAATCGCCGCCGATATCGCCGCCGAGCCGTCTGCTGTTCAGCAACAGATCTCTCAGGAAACGGCGACCACGCTGGCCAAGTCCTTTGGCAGCGCGACGGACTTGGCGGCCCGCTATCCGCAGTACTCCGAGGCAATCATCTCCGCGGCCAAACAGTCGTTCCTCGACGGAGCCGATGGGGCCTACCTGGTGGGCATCATCGCGATGGTTTTGGGCGCGGGCCTCGTGTGGTTCCTGTTCCCCCGCCGAGACCGCGAGCGCGAGATGTATCAACAGTTCGGCACCGACTAGCTTCGGCCGACCATGGGCCGCTCCAAGATGGGGCATGCTCTTTCGACCACCCCGCGAGTTCCGTCGGGCGCTGTGCGTCGCGTTCGTGTTGACAGTCAGTTACTGCGCTTTCGGGCTCGCTGGTGACGTCTCCCCCGCCCACAGTGCTCCCTCCGGATGGACGTGGCCGATTAATCGCGGTCGCCAGGTGAGCCGTGCTTTCGTGGCCCCGGCTACCGAATTCGGCGCGGGACATCGGGGCATCGACGTGCCCGCTGAGGTCGGCGAGGTTCTTGTCGCTCCCACGGATGTTCGCGTGGCTTTTGCCGGACGTGTGGTGGACCGCGACGTGGTCACCCTCGATGCCGGCGAGTGGTCTGTGGGCGGGTCTCGCCTCACCGCACGTTGGCTGGTCACCTTCGATGGAGCAACCGCGATGGTCGACGTGGGGTCTCGTGTGTCTGCCGGAGATCCCGTTGCCGTAGTTTCCCCCACGCCACACTGCGCGTGTGTACACGTGGGCGTGCGTTACGCCGGCGAATACGTGAACCCCCTGCTGATCTGGGGCGAGGTTCCCCGCGCCGTGTTGCTTCCCTGGTGAGGCTGAGCGAGGGTGCGTGCGGCTGCGCTTAGGCGCGCGGGTGTGCTTGTCGGTAGCTCGCCTCGAGTCGCTCCATCGACACGTGAGTGTAAATCTGCGTGGTGCCGAGGCTTGCGTGGCCGAGCAACTCCTGGACCACACGGAGGTCGGCGCCGCCGTCGAGCAGGTGGGTGGCCGCCGTGTGCCGCAGAGCGTGTGGCCCGGCCGGACCAGAGCCCGGAACTGAGGTCAAGAGATTCGTGACGAGTTCGTAGACGGCGCGGGTTCCGAGTCGGGCACCTCGAGCGCCCAGAAAGACGGCACTACCGGATCGTTCGGATACGAGAGTCGGGCGCACGGTGAGATATCGGGTCAGGGCTTGTGCGGCAGGCACCCCGAACGGAACCATGCGTTCCTTGTTGCCCTTTCCCACGACGGCCGCGGTGTTTCGGGCGAGGTCAACCGCGCCCACGTCGAGCGACACCAATTCCGACACGCGCATTCCGGAGGCGTAGAGCAGCTCCACAATGGCCACGTCGCGAATTCCGCTCACGTCACCCGACTCTGCGCGCACGGCGAGGCCGTCCAATATTTGCGTCATACCTGCCTCGGTGACCACGCGCGGCAAACTGTGGTCGGGCTTGGGGCTCTTGAGTCGCACACCCGCATCGCCCGCCGTGACGCCCGTGCGACGCATCCAGGCGGTGAAGGCACGCGCGCTGGCCGCCCGCCGGGCCAGGGTGGTCTTGGTGAGGCCCGCCTCGGCGCTGCGCCAGAGCCAGTCGCGCAACACGGCCAGAGTGAGATCATCGGCTCGATCAACACCGTGCGTGGCAGCGAAATCGTTGAGGTCGGCCACGTCGCCGCCGTATGCCTTGACGGTGTTTGCCGACAGCGAGCGCTCGTGGGCGAGGTAGCTCACGAACGCGTCTCGGCACGCGTCAAGGTTCATACGTCAAGCATGCGCGCGTGGGCGCCCGCGGAGACGTCTCACACGCGAAGAACGCGCGATTCCGAATCTGTCCGGTAGTCGTCGCAACTCCTCACTGAGTTCGCAGCCAACCGGTGCTCCGCTCGTGCACGTGCCCGCTCATCTTCAAGAGACCAAGAATTGCGATGGTGTCTTCTCGGGACAGTCCCGATTCGCGTGCAACCCTTTCAGGAGTGCGAGCGGATCGCTCGGACATCGCGTCGACCACGCGCGACGCGAACGGATGGATCTCGGCGAGGTCGTCGCGAGCGTCGTTGGGCTCGGCGCTCGACACGAGTCCTTGGGGCTGACCGGCCGACACAAGTTGGAGAACTTCGTCGGCCGACGTCACACACACGGTCGGCGTCTCACGCAGGAGGCGGTGACAGCCGGCCGAACTCGAACTCGTGATGGGCCCGGGAACCGCGCCCACAGGACGCTCGAGAGACAGGGCGTGATGTGCAGTGTTGAGGGAGCCGGAGCGCCAACCGGCCTCCATGACCGCCGTCGCCTGGCCGAGCCCGGCGATCAGCCGGTTGCGCTGCAGAAAGCGCCAGCGGGTGGGCGCCCACCCGCACGGCAGCTCGCTCACGACAGCGCCAGTTTCGATGATTCGGTGGAGCAGCGTGTCGTGTCCGCTGGGATAAAGCCGATCCACTCCCCCGGCAAGGACCGCCACCGTGGTGGCCTCGCTTGCGAGCGTGGCGCGATGTGCCATGCCGTCGATGCCATAGGCCGCTCCCGAAACAACGGCGAAGCCGCGATCGCACAACCCCGACACGATCTCCATCGTGACGTGTTCTCCGTAACCGGTCGAGGCGCGCGCACCCACCACCGAGATGCTTTTGCGCGTTGCGGCGAGGGCATCCACGTTGCCGCGGGTCCACAGCCCGGCGGGCCGATGTGCACCGAGGTCGTCTAACTGAGTGGGCCACGCGTCATCTCCGGGAATCACATACGTTGCACCCACGTGTGCCGCTCGCTGCAGGTGTGCGCGTGCCTCGGTGGCGCTGAGTCGAGGTCGCCAGCGCTCGAAGGCCTCGGCAATCACCTCGGCGATGCTCTCGAGGGTGTCGCTCGTATCGTTACCGAGCGCCTCAACCACGCGACTGGCCACTCGAGCCGTTGCGTCATCGGAGATGAGTGCCTCCAACGCCGACTCAGGCCCGAGGGCACTCCACAGCATGCCCGCCACGCGATCACCGGGCTCGACGATGCCCGACCAGGCCGCGCGAGCAAAGACTTGTCGTGCTTCTGCGACCCGAGACTCGCTCACCGAGGATCCCGCCCCCGGCAACTCCGGCGGGCGGACGGGGGCCGTCATGGCAACAATCTCGGCGTCCGAGAATCCGGCGAATGTCTTCATACGGCAACTCCTTGTCTGAGGAAGAGAGCCCGGCCCACGTGATCGAGGGTGGGGTGACGGGAACCGTCGAGGTCGGCGAGAGTCCACGCCACACGCAATACTCGGTCGTAACCGCGCAAACTGAGGCCACCACGTTCAACGCCGCGATCGATGGGTCGCGTCACGGCCGCGGGCAGTCGAAGGTGTCGACTGCGCAGATACGAACCATCAACCTCAGCATTCGTTCGCCACGCAGTGTCGCGCAATCGCTCTGCCGCCGCGGTGCGCGCTGCGACAACGCGCTCGCGCGCCTGTGCCGAGGTGAGTCCTGCCATCTCTGTGCTCATTCCCCGGGGAATCGTGGCCTTGGCAACACTGAGGTGAATGTCGACCCGATCCAGCAACGGGCCAGAAAGGCGAGCTAGATATCGGCGGCGGGTCATGGGCGGGCAGGAGCACTCGCTACGAGGCACGCCGTAGTTTCCGCAGGGGCACGGATTGGCCGCCAAGACGAGCTGAAACCGTGCCGGAAATGTTGCTCGAGCGGTGGCACGCAAGATGTTGACGGAACCCGTTTCGAGCGGTTCTCGGAGGCAGTCGAGCACGGCCGCATGAAACTCGGGCGCCTCGTCCAGAAAGAGGACGCCGCCACTTGCCCGGGTGACCGCTCCGGGTCGAATCACCACACCCCCGCCACCCACCATGGCGGCGGCTGTTGCCGTGTGATGGGGCGCCTCGAAGGGTGGCGCCGTGTCAATCGCACTCAGAGCAGTGAGTTGAGTGAGCGAACGTACGCACGCCACCTGCGTTGCTTGTTCGTGCGAGAGCGGAGGCAGAATGCCCGGCAAGCGTTGCGCCAACATCGTCTTTCCCGCACCGGGCGGGCCGAGCAAGAACATGTGGTGCCCGCCGGCAGCCGCCGTTACGAGGGCGTCGACTGCGTCGGGTTGTCCGAGGACGTCGGCGAGGTCGCGAGTTGTCGACGACGTCTCGTCGATAGGTTCCGGCGCGCTGAGAACCAGGGGCTCCACGGGAGTGGACTCAATGGCGGCCCCCGCCTGAATCGCGGCCTCCCGCAACGACGCGACACCCACTACACGCAGCCCGTCTACGAGGCGCGCTTCATCGACGTTTGCCGTGGGCACGATCACGGAGCGCGCACCGGTGTCGCGGGCGGCCAACGCGGCCGGCAAAATTCCCGCGGTGGGACGAAGTCGCCCATCGAGAGCGAGTTCGCCCAACAGCACCGACCCCTCTACTCCTGCAGCCGGAACGATTCCCAGGGCCACGAGAATGGCCACCGCAATAGCGAGATCGAAGGCCGAACCCTGCTTGGGAAGTGCGGCCGGCGAGAGGTTGACAGTGAGTTTGCGTGCCGGAAGATCGACTCCCGAGTTCGCCAGTGCCGACCGCACACGCTCTGCCGCCTCCCCCAACGCCCGGTCACCCAAACCAATGAGCGACATGCCGGGGAGTCCCGCGCGCGCATCCACCTCGATATCCACGGGGACACCGCTCAGCCCCACGAGGGCCAGCGACCGCGCGTAACCGAGGCTCACCGTGAGATTCCGGTGAGGTGTTCGACCGTTGCAGGTCGGTCGCCGGGAATGAGCACCGCTATGCCATCGATCCGCAAGTTCGCAAAAGGAACATCGTGCGCGGCACACCAGTGGCCGGCCAGTGCCCGCAACCGGGCGAACTTGAGCGACGTGATGGCCTCAAAGGGATGCCCGGCCGCAACAGATGACCGCGCCTTGACTTCGACAACGACCAGCGTGCTCGCGTGACGGGCAACGATGTCTATTTCACCCGTGGGGCAACGCCAATTGCGCTCGATAATCTCGTACCCGCGCGACACGAGGTACTCACACGCGATGTCCTCGCCGCGTTTGCCCAACTGTGTTCGGGATGAGTGGTGTGCCGAATTTCGCTGCATGTCGCCTCCACGCCCGAGCATGCCGGGAGGCGAGGACTGATCGACCTCGGGAGGAGGCCCCCGTGAACTTCGGCAGAAGATCAGGAGGGTGCAGGACAGGTGGCACGCCAGATGTTGGCGCGTGCAGCAGCCACCCGCTTACACAGCGCGGCTATTCGTCGAGCGCGAGTTCCTTAGGCAGTTCGAACTCCTTGAGCGAGAGTTCCTCAACGTTGACGTCTTTGAACGTCATGACGCGAACGTTCTTGACGAAGCGATCCGAGCGGTAGATGTCCCACACCCACACGTCGGTCATCACGATCTCGAAGTAGAAGTCGGTCTCGGTGTCTTTGCGCTCGAGGTTTACCTCGTTAGCCAGGTAAAAACGACGTTCGGT
>CANFVD010000040.1 GCA_947450345.1 Actinomycetota bacterium | reverse complement strand
GCACTTACCGGAGGTCGGTGCTACCGGTGGACCGTCGATAACGGACTCGACAACACGGCAGTTCGCCCCACTGACTCCGCCGGGGCTTCGCCCACCGCGAACCTCACGTCGCCAATGCTTATCGTCCCCACCGCGGCAACCCTCACGGCGCCCACCGTTGTCCCCGTTGATCCGCGCTCGACTTCCGTAGAGCTTCCCGGGCTTTCCGTTGCTGGACCGCCGCAAGCGATGGTGTGCCTCTACCAGGCGTCCTCGGGAGCCGCCATAGGTTCAGGTATCGGCGTCGTCGCCGGCTCACCCGTGCTCAGTTTCGACGTGGCTAACCTCGGCACGACGGACTCGCTGGTCAACAGCACCGGTATCTCCGGTGATCGATCGTCTACCCCGGTTGTGTCCGGCGCACGCGCAAACGTCGGCATGACGCTCGCCGGTGTGCGGGTGACCGCAACAAGTGCACTCACCTCCTCCCGATACGTTCTGGCACGTGCTGTGCCAGTGGTCACGGGCTTCACGTCAACGTGCACGAGCGTAACGTCGGGCCTCGGTGCGGTGAGTGCCGGAACGCGACTGGTTGAACTGCGTCCGCTCGATCTCTCCAGCAGCAAGAACATCACCGTTCCGGTGGGCTAGCGGGGGAATCCTGGTCGGTGTGACCAGAAGCGACAAACCGCTGGCCGCTTGTCGCTTTTTCAGTCGACTAAATCTTGCTCGCGCGGATCTCGTGCCCCTGGCTCGTGAGGCAACGACCCGAGGCGAGGTCGAACTTCCAGTCATGCAGGCTACAGGTGAGCACGCCGTTTTCGATGGTGCCAGCTTTGCTGAGGTCAGCGCGGAGGTGCGGGCAGCGCCGCTGCACCAGCCAGTCATCGATACGAATGTCTTCGCCCGTGTCGGATTGCTCGGAGTACCAGTTTTCCACGTAGTCGATGCGCTGCTCGGAGAGGCACTTCATGAACGTGTAAAGGTACTCGTTGAACTTGCCGATGCGTCCGGCCGTAAAACGCACCGAAAGAAAGATCGAGTTTGACCAGTCAATCTCGTGATCGCGCAGGTTGGTGGCCACGAGGTCCGCGGGGATGGTGAACCAGTACCGGCACGCTTCGTCGTTGTAACGGCGCACTTCCCCCTTGGGGAAATCGGCGACGAGGTCGTCATCGCCAATCGTAAAGCGCACCAGGGCGCCAATGCCGTCACACAGGATGGGGGCGCGCTTCATCAGCGGCTCCCACCAGGCTTTGACCTGCTCAAAGAGATCGGCCGGCACGGGCGCGCGGCTCGCCTTTTCGGCGACCAATTCGGCCTGTCGTGTGGTCCGCTGGTTTTCGAAGTACGCCCACTTGTTCGCGAACATGTCGGCAATTTCAGCATCCGAAAAAAGCTCGTTGGTCACCGTGACGTTGCCGTTGTTGATGTCGACCACTGTGCCCGGCAGGAACACGTGACCCGCCGTCTCGGGGTGTGACTGCTTCAGGACATCGAGGAACTCCACCTGATCGGTAAAAATCGACTCGCCGTTCTTACCCTGCCCGTTGAAGGGAAAGAGGTCGTCGTCGAGAAACATGGGAGGTCCCGCCATGGGGAACACGTGAGGCGCGTCAATCTTGTTGATGTAGAACTGAGCGCGCTTGGTCTGTGCCTCGCGTTTGAGCTGAGCAAAGTGCTGCTTCTCCTCGAGAGTCAGGTCGTAGGCCATGGGCCACCAGATTGCTCCCGAGAACTGTGTGAAGTAGGCGTCGACCTTGCCGAACCCGAGCAGCGCGTCAATGTCGAGCGGATGCGCATCGTTCTGATCGAGGATGACCGCAGTACCGTCGTCGAGAGACAACGACGAATCGCCGACCGGGCCATCACTGGGCGCGCGCATGGGCGTGACCAGGATGCGCAGACCGTTTCGCTCGATGACCTCGCCGGCCTTGGTGTACAGAATGTTGTTGTAACCGAGGGATCGAAGATCGCTCTCGAGATCGTCCGTGGGGTACTCGGGAAGCAGCACCGTGATGTCGGTGGGGACGACCTGTGTGAGCAGCTTGGGGTCGAAGTGATCACGGTGGCGGTGAGACACGTAGAGGTAGTCGGCTTTGCCGAACTTCTCCCAATCGAGGCCCCGATTGTCGGGGAAGGGAAACCACGAACCGAAAAAAGCCGGGTGCACCCACGGGTCACAGAGCACGGATCCGCCCAGGGTCTCAATGAAGAGCCCGGCATGTCCGAGTCCGGTTACGCGCACGAAAGCACCCCTTGATGAGTTGATCGATTGGTTCTCCTCAAGAATACTGTCGCGGCGCCAAACTAAACTGAGCCACATGGCTAATGGAAACGACTATCTCGTCTGGGTCGACTGCGAAATGACCGGGCTCGACGTAGCCATCGACGAAATCGTGGAGATTGCCGTCATCGTTACGGACTCGAACCTTGTTCCCCGCCACGAAGGTATCTCGCTGGTGATCAAGCCCAGCCCCGCCGCGCTGAACAACATGGGCGACTTCGTACGTGAGATGCACACCAACTCCGGGCTCATCACCGAGCTCGACGACGGCCTGCCGCTCGCTGAGGCCGAAACGCTGGTGCTGGAGTATCTCGCCGCTCACGTTCCCGAGGGTCACCGGGCACCGCTGGCCGGAAACACGATCGGCACAGACCGCATGTTCTTGGCCCGATATATGCCGCGCTTCGACACCGCGCTGCACTACCGCAACATCGACGTGAGCTCACTCAAAGAGCTGGCACGCCGGTGGTTCCCCCGGGTGTACTTCAACGCCCCCTCGAAAGACGGCAACCACCGGGCGCTGGCCGACATCATTGAGTCGATTCGCGAACTTGAGTACTACCGCCGCGCCATGCTCATTGCCGAGCCGGGACCCTCCAGCGAAGAAGCCGCAAAGATCGCTGACGCCGTCAGGGCTGAGTATGTCGCCGCCCTCGGAGCCGATTCCTAGATCGGCACGGTCCGGCAGGCAGCGGCGATTGACGCCGCGTTTCACTGCATCTCCGCTCGTTATACAATTGTGGCGTGCCGTTCGCGGTACGCATGGTGGGTATAGCTCAGCTGGCAGAGCGCCTGGTTGTGGTCCAGGAGGTCGCGGGTTCAAGCCCCGTTACTCACCCCACGCATGACGAAGGCCCGGAGAAAACTCTCCGGGCCTTCGTCATTGCGTTTGCGTTGTTACTCGTTTTCGTCTTCCGACTCGAACGGATCGCTCGACGCCTCGTTGAACGAGTACGTGACGTGGAGCTTGCCGGCGATGTCGCGGGCCTCCACGGCGTTGTAACGGAAGATTGATTCAAGCCCGTCGACAAGGGCAACGACGCTCAGTTTCTCATCGTGTGTTCCGTGCACGAGCACGCGCTCTTCGCTGTCGCCCGCGAGGGGGCCGTCGATGAACTCAGCGGTGAAAAAGACGTCGGTGTGGTTGGGCGTAGTCATGAAACTAGGTTACCGCTTCGCACTCACTCGCAATGACGCCAAAGCCACCGGCTGGGCCCGACGCTCATACTGTTCGAACTGCCTCTCCCACGCATCCCAGTGACGGTCAAAGTCTTCGCCACCCCGACTCAGGGCCCGCTCACGACGAACGTCGAGCGGAGCATCGAGCCAGATTCGGGTTGCAGAGCTGGGCGACTCGGCCGCACCGAAACTTCCGCACCCTTCCACGATCACGTCTACGTGGGCGGGGATTGTGAGGCCGTCTTCCCAGCGGCCCGTCCCCCAATTGTAGGCGCGGAGGCGTGCCTCTTCACCACGGGAGCGCGGACCAAACAGGCTGACATCGAGTGCCAGAATTCCGGCCGCCAACCCCGTCCATCCGCCGTAAAGGTCATCCATGTGAACCACCACAACCGGGCGATTCTCGGGCCACCGCGAGGCCAGGTGGGCAGCCAGGGACGTCTTGCCCGTGCCACTCGCACCGTCGATGAGCACCACGGAGCCTGTGACGCGGCGAGACGAGGTTGACTCCTCAGCGCTGCCTGCGGGGAAGGCACTCGCGGAGACGTGCGCCCAGATGTCCGTGAGGTCGGGCGAGAACCTCAGCTCGCTCGATGAGGGATGCGGGTTAGCCAAAGACCACCACCTCCCAACTGCCCGTGGCCACCGAGATGCCCACGATCAAACCGGCGACGACGAAACCGGCCACAACGAGAAGCCCGTCTCGGGCGCGCCACACTGACGGCCGAGACCACGACCGCGGACTCTGACTGCCGAAACCGCGTGCCTCCATCGTGGTGGCAAGAGCGGAACCCCGACGCACCGCCCGCACGAAGAGGGCAAACGACTGCCCGACGAACTGAAACGGACCGCGCGCAGCCAGACCACGAGCCCGCCGGGCGTAGCCCATGGTGCGCCAATCATCGGCCAAGAGCGACATCATGCGCAACGAGCTGAGCGCGCCGGCCACGAATCGGGCGGGCAAGTGGGCAATCTGAGTCAGCGCATCCGCCAAGGCTGTGATGTTGGTGGCCGCGAAAACCAGCGCCCCGGGAAGCGCGATCGCCACAATTCGCAAGCCCACGAGAAGAGCCAGCTCCAGTGAGCCCGTCGTGATGTGCACCGGACCCCACGCGAAGAACGTCACGCCCGACGGGCGACCGTAAAGTGCGGTGGCGACACCGCCCAGAGCGGCACTGATCAGGACTATCGCCACAATCTGCAGTGACCGTCGCGCGGGCAAGCGCAACCATGGCAGCAACACGGCCTCGCAGATCAGGGCGACCCCCACCGAGACAGGATCGAACGAGACGAGAACGACAAGCCCGACAATGCTGGTGGCAATGAGTGGCGCGAGGGGGTTCATGAGGCCACCTCCCGCGGCGACAGCGACACGATCGAGTCGGCAACCCCCAGCAAGTCGGGATCGTGCGTCGTCATGAGAACCGCGGATCCAGAACTCGCCAACTCTTCGAGAAGCGTCACCACGTCCTCCCAGGAATTGTCATCCTGACCGAACGTCGGTTCGTCGACCACCACGAGGTGAGGCGACGTTACGGTGGCAGAAACGAGAGCGAGTCGACGTTTTTGCCCGCCCGACAGGGTAAACGGATGAGCGCCACTCAGCTCAGTCAGCCCCATCAGCGCGAGCCTGTCGTCGACGCGCGCGGCAACATCGGCCCGACCCATCCCCGCCACGCGCAAGCCCAGCCCGACCTCTGCTCGAGTCGTGGGCTGCACGAACTGGTTCTCGGGCGACTGAAAGACGTTCCCCACGCGCCGCACAAGAGAACGGGCCGGCCAGCGGTGTGGCGTGGGAACATGCCTGGCCCGCAAACCCTGTCGGAGTTTCTCCCCCACCATGATGAGCCCCGACTGCGGAGCGAGCAGCCCACCGAGCGTGAGCGAGAGCGTTGATTTTCCCGAACCATTGATTCCCGTTAGCGCCGTGATAGTCCCGGCGCGCAGATCCAGATCCGGAACGGCGATGGGTGGTTGCCCCGGTCGGCCAATCACGAGATCACGTGTTGCCATCACCAGATCTCCGGGCAATCGGGGTGAGGACACATGAGACCTCTTCCCGCGTGGATACTCAGAGGTTTCAGACACCAGACCGCCCGAGGCGTCCAGCGTCATCACACGTGTCAGAAGTTGTTCCCATGGCGCGGGATTGTGGTCGACCACCACGAGCGAGCATCCCGTCTCGTTTACGACGCGGGTCACGGCGGCCACCACGTCGAGCACCCCCTGGGGATCGAGGTTTGCTGTGGGCTCGTCGAGCAACATGAGCCCGGGCTCGAATGCGATCACTCCCGCGAGTGCGAGGCGCTGCTTCTGTCCGCCCGAGAGAGACGCGGTGGGGGCGTCCAACCCGACTTTCAGGCCCACGCTCGCGAGGGCAGCGTTTACCCGGCGCCAGGTTTCGAGGCGCGGCACGGCAAAGTTCTCGCAGCCAAACGCGACATCGTCGCCCACGCGCTCCATGATTACTTGTGTCTCGGGGTCCTGAAGCACCAAGCCTGTGAGACGTCGGCCCGGATCCGGTGGGGCATCGTTGATGAGCAAATCACCCGCGTCAACACCTTGGTCGGCTCCGAGCACTCCGGCGAGGGCCATGAGGAGTGTGCTCTTGCCGCACCCTGACGGTCCCGACAGAAGAACGCGCTCACCGGGGGCGATGGAGAACGAGAGGTCGTGAAGCGCGGGCGTCGTCCTTCCAGAGAACTGCCAGTGCCATCCCCTGGCCTCCACCCCGGCCGCGACGCTCACGCTATCGCTCGTGGGCAAGGGGGAATCGCGCAAGCGCCCCCGCGCGCGCTAAACCGCGCGCGAGAATCCAGGCCAGAATGCCACCGATGACGATGCCGGACGCCACGGCGGAAACGGCGTAGACCGTCACCACCAGTGGCACCACTCCCGAGTAGTACAGGGGAATGGTGATGAGCACGTTGGCCACGCCGGCCAATCCACCCGCCACAATGGCCACGTAGACGCGTGACGAGGAGTACAGGAAGAGGACAATGCCGATTTCCGCTCCGGCACCTTGCACGAGCGCGAAGATGATGTTGCCCGAGCCCCAGGCGTTGCCGAGGAGCGCCTCGACGACACCGGCAACGATCGAGGTGAAGATGGCCGCCCCCGGGCGACGAATGATCAAGCCACCCAGAACTCCAGCGAATAGCCACCCACCCGCAGTGAGCCCCTCAAGTCCGGGAGTAATTCCGAGAATGACGGCGAGAGGCTGGTAGGCCAAGCCCCACAACCAGAAGATGAGCCCGGCCGCCACGCCGAGAACGGCCGCCACCACGATGTCGACAACGCGCCATCGAAGGAGGTCTCGCCCGGCGGTGCGTCGGGGTGACGATGAACGGGTGGAAGGTGATGTTGTGTTGCGCACTGTGCGTGCCCCTTTCGATAAAGGCGCACGGGTTCTGTGTAGAGATGCCTCCCTGCGCTGGCATGATCCAGATCAGGTTCGACGGTCGAACGTTATATGAACGTTCCTCTCAGCCCGGTTCACCGGACTCCCGTGTTTCTTCAACACTACCCCGCTTGCCCAGAAGAGTGGCCGGCGTAACCAATCCCGGCCCAAAACGTGAGGTGACGCGATCCACCGCCTCTTCGGCCTTGCGCCACGTCTCGTTGTCGTCCTCCCAGAGCCCCACGATGTCGAGATCGGGCTGAACGAGAGACTGCGCGCGCACGCCCGCGAGACGCACGGGTCGGCTCACGAGGTCGAGCTCGAGTTCGTCAAAGAGAGCGCAGACTGTGGCGTAAATCTCCCGGCCCACGTCGGTGGGGTCGGGCAGCGTGCGACTACGTGTGAGTGACTGGAAGTCGGCAAAAGTGATCTTGAGCGCCACGGTCTTCGCGCGGAGACCCGCCACACGCAAGGTGCGCCCCACCCGTTCCGACTGGTCAAGGAGTGCGGCTACCACCGTGTCTCGACGCGTGAGGTCCGACGCAAAAGTTTGCTCGCGCCCCACACTCTTCTCGCGACGCTCGGGCACCACTATGCGTGGATCACGTCCCCACGCGAGGTCGTGCAGGTGATGACCGGCAGCATCGCCCAGGGCGGCCACCAAACTGGTCACCGGCGTATCGGCCACGTCGCCCACGGTGTGCAACCCACGACGCTCGAGGACTTTGGCGGTTTGAGCACCCACCCCCCACAACCGGCGGATGGGGAGGGGGTGCAAGAAGTCGAGAGTGTCCTCGTGGGGCACGACCAGCAAGCCATCGGGTTTACTCATGTCGGAGGCGATTTTGGCTACGAACTTGGTGCTCGCTACTCCAACCGAGCAGGTCAGCCCCGTGCGCCGCTGCACTTCGGCCCGAATCAGCGCACCAATCTGTGCCGGCTCACCGTAAAGACGCCGCGCACCGGTGACGTCGATGAACGCCTCGTCAATACTGAGCGGTTCCACTAGGGGCGAGTATTCGGAAAAGATCTGCATGACCTCCCGCGAGTAGCGCGTGTATAGCGCTCGGTGCGGCTCGAGCACAATGAGTCCGGGCACCGCGCGCTTGGCAAAGGCGAGAGGCATCGCGCTGTGCACACCGAGCGCACGCGCTTCGTAGGTGGCGCTCGTCACCACGGAACGCGCGGAGTCATGTGCGACGACCGCCGGCTTGCCGCGCAGCTCCGGGCGCTCCAGCAACTCGACCGATGCGAAGAACGCATCCATGTCGACGTGCAGAATGCCCTTCACGTGGCTAGATTACGGCGCGGACCGCCTCCACGATGGCGTCGACATGCTCCGGATGAACGAGCACACTGCGATCCATTACGTTTTCTCCGGTCATGCCCTGAACCACGCGCTTGAGCGGGATCTCGAGGCGCTTGCCGGTGGACGTGCGCGGCACGCTCTCGGTGAACACGATGGCGTCGGGCACATGACGGGGTGAGAGCTCAGTGCGAATCGTGGTGCGGATGCGCTTCTCCAGTTCGTCGCGGTCGGCATCGGGGCCTGGCACGACCAGCATGACGAGCGTCCCCATTCCGCCATCGGCGTCTTCGAAGTGCATCAGCATCGAGTCGTTGACGCCGGGCTGCGGATCGAGGACCGCGTAGAACTCGGCCGTGCCGAGGCGAACACCACCGCGGTTGAGTGTGGCGTCGGAGCGACCGGTAATGACCCAGCTATCGCGCGGGGTGCGGATGAGCCAGTCGCCGTGGCGCCAAACTCCGGGGTAGGTGTCGAAGTAGCTCGCGCGGTAGCGCTCAAAGTTCTCGTCGCCCCAGAAGTACACAGGCATGTTGGGCAGGGGCTTGGTGCAGACAAGTTCACCGGGCTCACCGGCGATGGGGCGCCCCTGAGGATCCCACGAATCGGTGGCCACACCGAGGGGTCGACACGACATTTCGCCGGCGTAAACCGCGGTGAGCGGGGAGCCCATGAGGAAGCCCGAGCAGATGTCGGTTCCGCCGGATGCCGGGGTCATCCTCACGTGAGCGCCCACCTCGGCGTAGACCCAGGCGGCCACGTCGGCGGCCAGGGGCGACCCCGAGCACTGGATCTCACGAAGCCGCGACAGGTCCCACGTCGAGCCGGGTGTCATGCCCGCGTGTGCGCAGGCGGCGAGGTACGCCGAGCTCGTCGCGATGTAGGTGGCACCAGTATCGGCGGCAATGGCAAACTGCGACCACGGGCCGTCAAGAGACGGATAGTTCGGGTCACCGTCGAGCAGCACCATGGCCGAGCCCACCAGAAGGTTCGACACACTCAGCGTCCAGACCATCCACCCCGTGGTGGAGTACCAGAAGTTGACGTCTTTTTCGTCGATGTCGAAGTGGAGTCCGATGTCCCGCAGGTGAGCAAGGAGAAGCCCGCCGTGCGAGTGGACGATGGCCTTGGGCTTACCCGTTGTGCCCGAGGAAAACAGGATGACCAAGGGGTGGTCGAACGGAACGGGCTCGAACGTGGGCTCCACCTTGTCCGCGGTGAACGCGTCGTAGGACTGAGCTCCGTCAGGGATCGCCACGTCGGCATCGAGATAGGGCAACACGACATAGGCCGCAGAAGGGATGGCCTCGCGAATGCGCTCGAGCTCGTCCATGCGGCCCACGCGCTTCGTGCCCCACACGTAACCGTCAACCGCGATGATGACCTTGGGGTCGAGTTGCCCCGCACGGTCAATCATGCTCGTCGGGCCCATTTCGGGCGGGATCGAGCAGAAGATTGCGCCGAGTGATGCTGTGGCGAGATACACGGCGATGGTTTCGGGAAGGTTTGGCATGTATGCCACCACCCGGTCGCCCACGCCCACACCCGCACGGCGCAAGCCCGCCTGAACGCGACCGATCTCCTCGACGAGACGGGTCGCCGACCATTCCCGTTCGCTCCGCGTCTGTGACCGGGCAATCAGCGACGGATTCTCGCCGCGATCACGGAGAGAGCGGACGACGTTTTCGCCAAAGTTGAGCGTGGCGCCCGGCAGCCAGTGTGCTCCCGGCATGGCGTCGGAACCGAGAATCCGCTCATAGGGTGCGTGCAGCACGAGATCAAATTCCACGATGACGTCTGCCCAGAACTGTTCGAGGTTGTCGACGCTCCACTGCCAGGCATCCTCGAACGTCTCGAATGTCACGCCCTCGCGTTCGGCGATGCGCTCGAGAAAGCGGCCCATCCGTGATTCCGACCACCGCGATCGATCGATGGCGGGTTCGAGCACAGTTCCGGCTTCGACGGTCATTTCTTCTCCTCTTTGGTTCCCCAACGTAGTTCTTCGAGTCGTGCGCCCAGCGCCTGGGACGCGTGGAGCAGGGCGGGCGCCCACTCGTCGAGATCAGTGTCTTCGTAGTTCACGATTCCGATAGCCGCCTTGACAACTCCGCCCACCATGACGGGTGCGGCAATTGACGTGGAACCCACCAGATACTCGGCGCGCGAGCGCGCGTAACCGTCATCGACCACTTGGGCCAGCTGCTTGGCGAGGGTGTGACGACTCGTCGTGGTCTCGTCGGTAAATCTCATGAGGGGCATGCCCAGCACGGTGTCGACAAAGGTGGGTGAGCTGAAGGCCAGTAGCGCTTTACCCACACCGGTGGCGTGCAGTGGGATGCGCGCGCCGATGCGCGACTGCACCGGCGCCGACTCCACCATCGACAGCTTCTCAATATAGATGGCGTCAACCCCGTCAATCACGGCCAGCTGTACGGTCTCGCGGCACGTGTACTGGAGGTTGAGCAAGAACGGCATGGCAATCTCACGGAGACGACCGTGCACCGGAGTGAGCATGCCCATCTCCCAGAGGTACAGGCCCAGGCTGTAGCGACCGTCTTCGTCGCGATCGAGGAAGCGGCCTTCCTCGAGTTCGCCCGCTAAGCGATACACCGTAGCGACGGGTAGTCCCGTGGCGCGGGAAATCTCGGACAGTGTGAGGCTCGGACGCTGCATGCTGAAGACGCCCAAGATCGACAGCGCGCGTGCCGTGACGGATCGCGTCGCGGCGACAGGCGCGTCGCTCGGTGC
>CANFVD010000039.1 GCA_947450345.1 Actinomycetota bacterium | reverse complement strand
GTTTGGCACCTCGATGTCGGCTCGTCGCATCCTGGGGCTGGAGTAGGTCCCAAGGGTTGGGCTGTTCGCCCATTAAAGCGGTACGCGAGCTGGGTTTAGAACGTCGTGAGACAGTTCGGTCCCTATCCTCTGCGCGCGCAGGAAAATTGAGAAGATCTGTCCTTAGTACGAGAGGACCGGGACGGACTAACCTCTGGTGTGTCAGTTGTTCCGCCAGGAGCACCGCTGATTAGCTACGTTGGGAACGGATAACCGCTGAAAGCATCTAAGCGGGAAGCCGACTTCGAGATGAGTTTTCCATCCCTTCGGGGGAGAGGCTCGCAGTAGACGACTGCGTTGATAGGCCGGATGTGGAAGCGGGGACTAAAGACCCGTGCAGCTGACCGGTACTAATAAGCCAATAATTTGAAATCACTACACACAATCCGTTGTAAGGCTGGGTTGTGTGGCCTGATGTTCGCGTCCACTGAGTGGTTCTCGATGTACGGTCGAGAACCTGCGCATATAGCGCACGTTTCACTTTGATACATCAATAGTGTTTCGGCGGCCATAGCGAGAGGGAAACGCCCGGTCTCATTCCGAACCCGGAAGCTAAGACTCTCAGCGCCGATGGTACTGCAGGGGGGACCCTGTGGGAGAGTAGGACACCGCCGGACTTAATTTAGAAAATGGCCGCCCGAGTAATCGGGCGGCCATTTTTGTTTTAACTCCACACCGACCAGGCAGCACGCCAGCCCCAACAAATTCTTTGGGAGAATTCGTTTATGAACGATCGAGAAGACCGCCCCCGCCGCGACGGCGAAGAGGGCGACAAACCAGATCGTTCGCGCGACCGCGGCGCTAGTTCTGGCCGTAGTGGTGACAAGGGCGGACGCCCGACCGGTCGACCCACCGGTCGCCCGACGGGTCGAGCCAATGGTCCGCGCTCCGGTGCCGGAGCAGATCGACCACGACGAGACGGTCCGCCGTCGGATCGTCCACGTCGCGATGGCGACCGCCCCTATTCAGCGCGCCCCTCGCGTGATGGTGACCGACCGTATTCGGCCCGGCCTTCACGCGATGGCGATTCGCGTCCGCGTCGCGACGGTGACGGTCGTCCCCCGCGCACCGGCGGAGACCGACCCTATTCGGCACGACCGTCGCGTGATGGGGATTCACGTCCTCAACGTAGCAACGGCGACCGCCCATATTCGCCGCGGCCTGCCCGTGATGGAGACCGGCCATACTCTCCGCGCCCTCGGCGTGACGGCGACAGTTCTGGTCGCCCGCCGCGCGCCGGCGGAGATCGACCGTATTCACCACGTCCGGCCCGTGATGGCGACCGACCTTATTCGGCTCGTCCTCCCCGCGACGGAGACCGCCCCTACTCTCCACGCCCTGCTCGTGATGGTGATTCGCGTCCACGCCGTGACGGCGACAGGCCCCGCACAGACCGACCTCGCACAGACCGGCCTCGCAGTGATCGCCCCTATGGCGACCGCCCACGCGGGGATTGGAAACCCGAGGGCGGTGAGCGTCGTCCGTTCCGTGAGGAGATGACGCCCGACGAGATTTTGCGCATGGAGCTGCGGCCCGTGCGCGAGCGCCACGACGATCCCGAGATCGATGCCGATCTCGATTGGAAAGAGCTTCACCCGCACGCGCGAAACGAGTTGAAGGCCCTCACGCCAGAAAACGCCGAGTTTGTTGCGTTGCACCTGGCGATGGCGGCTCGACTGATTGAGATGGATCCGGAGCGCGCCCACCAGCACGCGATTTCGGCGTCGCGCCGTGGTGGCCGCATCCCTGCGGTTCGCGAAACCCTGGGACTCACGGCTTACACAATTGGCGACTTCGCCTTGGCGTTGCGTGAGCTTCGAACGTTCCGGCGAATTTCGGGATCCGTGGATCAGGTGGCCCTCGAGGTCGACTGTGAGCGCGGACTTGAGCGCCCCGAGCGCGGTCTTGAGCTTGCTCGTTCCATTGACCGTTCGAAGTTGTCAGATGTTGCTGCCGTCAACCTGGCGATTGCCATGTCCGGTGCGCGACTCGATCAGGGTAACGCTGCGCTGGCACTGGCTGAACTTGAGATTCCGCATCTGAAGCCTGACACGGCCTTCGCCTACAGTCCGACGCTCTTCCTGGCCTATGCCGAAGTGCTCGATGAACTGGATCGGGCACGTGAAGCGAAGCAGTGGCGCGAGCGCGCCGATGTGGCTCAGTCGGCACTTGATGAGGCGTTTGGAACGGCCGAAGAAGCCGAGGAGTTTGAGGTCGTCACTGAATATGACGAACCCGAGGCTCCCGACTTCTCCAACTTTGTGACGGCAGACGAATTACCCGAAGACGTGCCGGATGAGTTGTCGAATGGGTCAGACACGGAGCTGGTCGAGGTTGAAGCAGACAGTGACGCCGATGACGAGACTGAAGTACTTCCTGACGAACCAGTTGGTGATGCCGAAGCCCCGAAAGTAGCGGAATAGTGGGTATATTCCCAAAGAGGAATGTTTCCGGCGTGACGCCTCTCGATGGCATGGAGGCTTTGTTTGCCGACCTCGACGGTGTCGTGTACGCCGGCCCAGACGCAATTCCCTTCGCCGTCGACAGCATCAACGCTGTTGCCGCCGACCTGCGTGTTGGATACATCACCAACAACGCCTCGCGCACCGACGAATCCGTGGCGGCACACCTACGCGAGCTCGGCCTGGCCTGCACCGCATCCGACATCGTGACGTCGCCGCAGGCCGCAATGGCACTCCTTCGCAGTGTCGCCCCGGCTGGCAGCACAATCTTGGTTATCGGAGGCGAGGGGCTCATCAGCGAGGTGACGAAGGCCGGCTTTGTCGTCACCGATTCCGCACACGACAATCCCGCCGCGGTCATCCAAGGATTTTCTCCCGACATCGGATGGACTCATCTGGCGGAGGCATCTTTCGCCCTCAATGCGCGGAGTGACGCTCATCCCGACGGCATCCCGTGGATTGCCACCAACATGGACTGGACCATTCCCGTTGAGCGGGGCACGGCTCCGGGAAACGGCACGCTCGTGTCCGCTGTGCATTTGGCCGCTGGGCGCATGCCCGTCGTCGCGGGTAAGCCCGAGACAGCGATTTTTGATGAGGCCCGCCAACGATTCGAGGTGACGCGCGCCCTGTATGTGGGGGACCGGCTCGACACCGACATCTTGGGGGCCAATCGCGCGCAGATGCGCTCGGCCCTCGTGCTCACCGGGATTGACGGCCCCAAGCAGGTTCTCGCCGCCCCCGAGGGTCAGCGCCCCGAGTTCATCCTGGGGGACCTCCGGGAATTACTGATGCCCTACCCGGAGACGGTCGTGTCAAAGAAGGGTGCCGTGACAGTGGGAACGGCCACCGTGAGCCTTGCCGCAAACGACGTGGACATCGTCGTCGATGATGCGGGCGACGGACTCGACCTGCTTCGGGCCACGTGCCAACTGATTTGGCGGAGTGGTCGTGCCATCTATGGCTTCACGGTGCCCGAGCAGGCTTACGCACCAATCCGATGAGGCGAGGCTGCGATTGTGGACGAGGACAATCGTGGCGTGCGAGTCCGTTGCGATAACCTTGAGACATGAGCAGCGAGCAGACGTCGGGCAACGAACCCGCCCTGATTTCGCACCTGTCGGTGGTGGAGGGCGAGCCGTTGGCCGAGCGCGCTACCGGTTACACGGCCATCTACGAGGAGCTGCGCCAGCGGCTCGAGGGTGGCGACACATCGCGCTCGTGAGGTTCTCGTGACAGACGCCGCCGCGCGGCTCGACGTGGAGTGCGCGGCCCGAGGACTCGCTCGGTCGCGAACGCACGCGCAAGAACTTATTGAGGCCGGTCGCGTTCGCGTTGACGGCAAGCAGGTCATCAAGCCGTCCCACAAGGTGGGGGAAGAGTCGCAGATCAACATCGAGGGGCTTGACCACTACGTCAGTCGCGGCGCCCACAAACTGATTGCGGCGCTGGACGCGTTTGGCGTCTCTGTGACCGGCAAGCGTGCGCTCGACGTGGGGGCATCGACGGGCGGTTTTACCCAGGTGCTTCTTGAGCGCGGTGCGTCGGAGGTGGTGGCCCTGGATGTGGGGCGCGCGCAACTCAGCCCGGGCATCCGTAGCGATGACCGTGTCTTTGTGATTGAAGGCGTCAACGCCAAGGGTCTGACAGCGGAGAACCTCAACGCCCTGGTGGGTCGCGATTTTGTTGCCGAGATTGTCGTTGCCGACCTATCCTTCATCTCTCTGACTCACGTAATTCCCGCACTGAAGGCCACCGCACCGGCCGCCGATTTTGTCCTCCTGATCAAGCCACAATTCGAAGTGGGGCGGACAGGCGTTCGCGAGGGAATTGTGACAAATCCGGCGCTCCGCGAGGACGCAATCCGCGCGGTGCTCTGGAGCGCCTTCGATGCGGGACTCGGGGTTGCCGGCCTCATTCCCTCCCCAATCTTGGGCGGGCACGGAAATCACGAGTATCTCGTCTGGCTAAGCGCGAACGCGGGCTTAAATCCGTCAGAATGGGATGACACAGTCCATAGCGTGGCCGGAGTCTAAACGTGAGCAAGGTCCGCAACATCCTCGTGGTGTCACACACCGCGCAGCCCGATTCGCTCGAGGCGTGCGTTGAGGTGTGCCGACACCTGCGTGAGGCGGGTGCCACAGCGGTGTTGCGTGACATCGAACGGGATGCCGTGGCCGAGGTTGCGCCCGATCTCAGTGACCTCGCCGTTCTTGGCGAGGGCGTGGACATCGCCGATGTGGAGTGCGCGATCGTGTTGGGTGGAGACGGCACCATCCTGCGTGCCGCCGAGGTGTTGCACGGCGCGGATGTTCCCTTGGTCGGAGTAAACATGGGGCGCGTCGGATTTCTGGCCGAAACCGAGCGCTCGGGGCTCACGGAGACAGTCGCCCGCGTGTTGGCTCGCGACTACTCGCTCGAGAAGCGCAGCACGCTGGACGTTCGCGTTCTTGAAGGCAATAACGAGGTCTTCCACTCGTGGGCCCTCAACGAGGCCGCCATCGAAAAGGTTGCCAGCCGCATGCTCGAAGTGGTGATCGAGGTCGACCAACGCCCCCTCTCATCCTTTGGTTGCGACGGCGTTGTCGTGGCCACGCCCACGGGCTCAACGGCGTACGCCTTCTCCGCCGGCGGCCCGGTTGTCTGGCCCACGGTGTCTGCGCTCGTTGTCGTGCCACTCTCGGCACACGCACTTTTTGCCCGGCCCATCGTGACCGCACCCACGTCGCACATCGCGGTCGAAGTCGAGGCGCACTCCGCGCCCGGAGTTCTCACGTGCGACGGTCGGCGCACCGTCGACTTGGCCCCCGGCGCTCGTGTGGTCATCACAACGTCCGAGGTTTCCCTCACACTGGCGCGTATGCATCACGAAACGTTCACCGATCGACTCGTGCACAAGTTTGACCTGCCGGTCACGGGATGGCGTGGCCCCGGAGGCGGAGGTCGGGAATGATCGACGAGATCCGCATTCGCGACCTCGGCGTGATTGCCGAAGCGCACCTGCCGCTCGGCCCCGGCTTCACGGCCATCACGGGTGAAACCGGCGCGGGTAAGACCATGGTCGTCACGGCTCTCGGCTTGTTGCGAGGAGAGCGCGCCGAAACCACCCGGGTGCGATCCGGCTCGAGCGAGGCCTGGGTTGAGGGCCGCTGGCACTTGGCCAACCCTGAATCCGTGCGTTCGCGTGTGGAGGATGCGGGCGCAACGCTCGAGGGCAACGAACTCCTCATGGGCCGCTCGGTTTCTGCTGAAGGCCGGTCGCGTGCCGTTGTGTGCGGACGCTCTACCCCCATCGGCACACTCGGCGAGATCGGCGACGTGCTCGTTGCTGTTCACGGCCAGTCCGAACAAGTGCGGTTGCGTTCGTCGAGCGCCCAGCGCGAGATGCTCGATCGTTTTGCCGGCGGCGCCCACGCCGAGGCGTTGACGCACTACTCCCACGCCTACCGCCAGTGGCACGACAACCAGGTCGAACTACAGCAACTGATTACCGAACGCGACGCTCGCGCCCGTGAGGCCGAAGACCTGCGGCAGGCGATGTCCGAAATTGAAGCGGCAGCTCCGCAGCCCGGAGAAGACACCGAGCTGGCGGAGCTGGCCGAGCGACTCACCAACTCAGAAGAACTGCGCACCGCCACGGCCCAAGCGCGCGAAGCCCTCTCCGATAGCGGTGCCGATGGCGGCGATGCCCTCGCGCTCATTGAGTCAGCCCGGCGCACGCTCGACAAGGTTGCGGCCGTCGACACCGCACTCGGTGAAATTCGCGATTCGCTCGATGCGCTATCGGCGCAGGTGGCCGATGCCTCACACCGTCTCTCTAGTCATCTTGCGGCGCTTGAGGGGGAGGGTAATCACGACCTCGACCTCATCCAGCAGCGTCGCGCCGACCTTGCCATGCTGATGCGCCGCTACGGCCCCACGCTCGAGGAGGTCTTGGCGTATCTCGATTCGGGAAGCCGCCGCTTGCTCGAACTCGACTCCGACAACGAGCGCATCGACGAGTTGCAGCGCGACGTCGAGGTTCAGGAACGCGCCGTCTGGGAGGCTGCCCTCCGCATCCGCGGTGAACGCGAGCAGGCCGCTGTCCGGCTGTCCGCCGATGTCACCACCGAACTCTCCGCGTTGGCCATGCCGGACGCGCAGTTGTTTGTTCGGGTCGCGCACCTCGACACCCCCGGTCCGCACGGCGCAGATTCCGTCGAAATTCTTCTTCGCCCCCACTCGGGCAGCGAGCCCATGCCCGTGAGCAAGGGAGCTTCCGGCGGTGAGCTGTCGCGGGTGATGCTGGCCCTCGAGGTTGTTATCGCCTCGGTCGACACTGTTCCCACGTTTGTGTTTGACGAGATTGACGCCGGCGTGGGCGGCGCGGCCGCCATCGAGATCGGCCGTCGACTTGCTCGCCTAGCCCAGCGGTCACAGGTCATCGTCGTCACGCACCTCGCGCAGGTCGCCGCCTTTGCCAACAACCACCTCACGGTCCAAAAGGACACCTCGGGGGAGTTCACCGAGGCGAGTGTGCACCGACTCCAGGGCGAGGAACGCGCCGCCGAGATGGCGCGACTACTCTCGGGTCTCTCCGACAGCGATACCGGCCTCGCCCACGCGCGCGAGCTGCTGAGCATGGCCGGCCAGTACTAGCCAATTTTTTCGCATCGGTTTCTGGGCGTGTCGACGGGAAACCGGCCAGCGCACAGGCACGCGCTGGTAGTGTGAAATCCCGTGGTGGAGACTTCCGGAAATAAAGTGACCAAGCATATTTTTGTCACGGGCGGTGTGGTCTCCTCGCTCGGCAAGGGCCTGACGGCAGCTAGTCTGGGCAATCTTCTTACCGCTCGCGGACTTCGCGTTGTGATGCAGAAACTCGACCCGTATCTCAACGTCGATCCCGGAACCATGAACCCGTTTCAACACGGTGAAGTTTTCGTCACCGACGACGGCGCTGAGACCGACCTCGACATCGGGCACTACGAACGCTTCCTGGGCATCAACCTGTCTCAGGCCGCCAACGTCACCACCGGACAGATTTATTCGCAGGTCATCGCCAAGGAGCGTCGCGGTGAGTACCTAGGTGACACGGTTCAGGTCATCCCGCACATCACGGATGAGATCAAGCGCCGCATGCGCTTGCAAGCGCAGGACGACCCCCAGCCCGATGTGATCATCACCGAAATTGGTGGCACGGTCGGCGACATCGAAAGTCAGCCGTTCATCGAGTCCGCCCGTCAGGTGCGTCACGAGCTCGGCCGCAAGAACGTCTTTTTCGTGCACGTCTCGCTCGTCCCCTTTATGGGCGCCTCGGGGGAGCAGAAGACCAAGCCCACGCAACACTCGGTGGCCATGCTCCGCTCGATTGGTATCCAGCCCGACGCTCTGGTGCTTCGCTCCGACCGCCCCGTCACCGACGCCAACAAGCGAAAGATTGCCTTGATGTGTGACGTCGACGAGGATGCCGTCGTCAACGCACTCGACGTGCCCAGCATTTACGACATCCCCACCATGCTTCACGAGCAGGGACTCGACGCGTACATCGTTGACGCACTCAAGCTGGAGTGCAGCGACGTCGATTGGACCAACTGGTCCGAGCTACTGCTTGCCGTGCACGACCCGGCGCACGAGGTGACCATCGGCCTCGTGGGCAAGTACATCGATTTGCCCGACGCGTATCTCTCGGTCACCGAGGCTTTACGCGCCGGCGGTTTTGCCCACCGCACGAAGGTCACCATCAAGTGGATTCCCTCGGACGAGTGTGAGGACGAGGAAGGTGCCGCGCGCAACCTCGCTGATGTTGATGGCGTTTGTGTTCCCGGCGGCTTTGGCATCCGCGGTATCGAAGGCAAGCTCGGTGCACTGCGCTTCGCCCGGGAGAACAAGATTCCCGTGCTGGGACTGTGCCTCGGCCTGCAGTGCATGGTCATCGAGTTCGCGCGAAACGTGGCGGGTCTCGAAGGGGCCTCGTCAACGGAGTTCGATCCCGCGACTCCGGTGCCGGTTATCGCAACGATGGCTGAGCAGGTCGACATCATCAATTCGGGAGACATGGGCGGAACCATGCGCCTCGGTCTTTACGAAGCAGCGCTGGGCAAGGGCTCGCTGGCGGCCGAACTGTATGGCAGCGAAAGCGTTCACGAACGCCACCGCCACCGCTACGAGGTCAACAACACCTACCGGGATCAGATTGGTGCTGCCGGACTCGCGTTCTCGGGAAATTCTCCCGATGGCACCCTCGTCGAGTTTGTTGAGCTCCCGCGTGACGTGCACCCCTTCTACATAGCGACTCAGGCGCACCCCGAACTCAAGTCTCGACCCAACAACGCGCACCCCCTCTTCTCTGGACTCATCGAAGCCTCCCTCGAGCGGCAGCAGGCCAGCCTGCTGTTCGACATCGACAAGGCGTAGGCGTCACCGTGTCGGAGCCGCAGGTTCCCGCCGGGCTCGGTGCCCCCAGCTCCGAGGCTGACCAGGCCGAGTTGTTTGATCAGCCCTGGTGCGCGCCCGTCTCGAATAACGAGATGGTGTACGGCGGTGCGGTGTGGGACATCCGACGCGAAACCTTTGCCTACGGTGATGGCGAACTGCGCCGCGACTTCATGGACCACACCGGCGCGGTTGCCGTGGTGGCCATCGACGAGCAGGAACGGGTACTCGTGCTGCGTCAGTATCGTCACGCGGTGCGCTTACGCGAATGGGAGCTCCCCGCGGGGCTGCTCGATGTTGACGGCGAACCGGCACTCATCTGCGCACAGCGTGAGCTGGCCGAAGAAGCTGACCTCGTGGCGAGCGAGTGGCAAGTTCTCGTGGACTACTGCACCTCGCCGGGCGGCTCCAACGAAATTGTGCGGGTGTACCTCGCGCGCGGTTTGAGTGCCACGGATTCGCCACACCCGCGCCAGAGCGAAGAGGCTGACATGGAGACGCGCTGGGTGAGCCTTGACCAGGCCCACGAGGCGGTCCTCGCTGGTCGGGTGTCCAACTCGATCTTTGTGGTCGCCGTGCTCACCGCAGTGGCTAAGCGTGATGCGGGCTGGGCGCATCTGAGTGCCGGCGATGCCCCGTGGCCCATGCTCGAGTGGCGCAACGCGAGCGCATGACCGAGTTCGCGCGAGCGCTCGACGGCTATCTCCGCCACGTCGCGATTGAGCGCGGACTTTCGTCAAACACGCAGGCTGCCTATCGGCGTGATCTCGCCGGCTATCTGTCCTGGCTCGAAGCGCGCGGCGTTCGCAGCTGGCCAGACGTCACCCCTCACGTCATCGGTGAGTACCTCCAGTCCCTCGCTTCGCGCGCCGAAAAGCCGCTCACGGCATCGAGCCGATCGCGCCTGCTCTCGTCAATCCGTGGGTTGCACCGCTTTCTCGTCGACGAGGGCGAATGTGAGCTCGACCCCACGGCAGACCTTGTTGCTCCCAAACTTCCGCGCCGACTGCCGAAGGCCATCACAGTCGACCAGATGGTCGCTCTGATTGATGCGGCGGGGAGCGAATCGGAAGTACAAATGCGCGACCGCGCGCTCCTCGAATTGCTCTACGCCACCGGAGCACGCATCTCCGAAGTCGTGGGACTCAACGTCGACGATGTGACGGCCGAAGATCGGCTGATCCGCGTGCGCGGCAAGGGTGGCAAGCAGCGCATCGTCCCGCTGGGCAGTTTTGCGCGTGAGGCGCTCGACGCCTACTTGGTTCGCGTGCGCCCCCTGTTTAGTTCGCGGGGAGCCGCAACGCCCGCGCTGTTCCTCGGACCGCGCGGCGGGCGCCTCTCCCGCCAGAGCGCCTGGCTCGTGGTCAAGGCAGCCGCCGAACGCGCCAATCTGGTCGGCGAGATATCACCCCACACGTTCCGGCACAGTTTCGCCACCCACCTTCTGGCGGGTGGCGCGGACGTTCGCGTGGTGCAGGAACTCCTGGGGCACTCGAGCGTTTCAACGACGCAGATCTACACGCTGGTGACGGTGGATACCCTTCGCGAGAGCTACGCCAACGCTCACCCGCGGGCACGCGCCACAAAGCCATAGACTTGAGTCACTTGTGCCCGTAATGAAGGAAATACTCCAGTGACACCTGCAGCGAAAGTTGGCCCCACGGGCCGCCCCCTTCGGGAGTTTCCCGTGCCTGCTCCGCTGGCGGGGCACGGTCCGGGTCGCATCATCGCGCTGTGTAACCAGAAGGGTGGAGTGGGTAAGACCACCACGACCATCAACTTGGCCGCCGCGCTCGCTGAATACGGTCGCAAGGTGCTGTGCGTGGACTTTGACCCGCAGGGTGCGCTGTCAGCGGGTCTCGGTGTGACGTCGATAGACGTTCCCACCATCTACGAGCTCCTGATGGGCGAAGAAAAAGTCACCGCCAACGCCATCCAGCACTCGGGCACACCCAATGTTGATGTCATTCCCGCCAACATCGACCTGTCGGCAGCGGAAATTCACCTCGTCGGCGAGGTGGCGCGTGAACACATCCTGGCCACGGTGTTGCGCCAGGTAGCGAACGACTACGACGTCATCCTCATCGACTGCCAGCCATCGCTCGGCCTGCTCACCGTCAACGCCCTCACGGCCAGCCACGGAGTTCTCATTCCGCTCGAGTGCGAGTTCTTTGCTCTGCGCGGTGTGGCTCTGCTGATCGACACCATCGAGAAGGTGCGCGAGCGACTCAACCCCGCCATCGTTCTCGACGGAATTCTGGCAACCATGTATGACTCGCGCACGCTCCACGCCCGTGAAGTGCTGGAGCGCGTTGTGGAGACGTTTGGCGAGCGGGTGCTCGACACGGCCATCACGCGCACGGTCAAGTTCCCCGATGCCTCGGTGGCCGGTCAGCCCGTCACGGAGTTTGCGCCGGATCACCAGAGCGCCGAACAGTACCGCGCCGTGGCTCGCGAGCTCGTGGCTCGCGGCGCTGTCGCCTAGCGGGTGCCCGTGACTGCGGTCGACCTAGACACCACAGAGCACTCTGCGGACGAATCGGGTTTTCGCCTCGCCGTGGGCGAGTTCGATGGTCCATTTGATTTGCTGCTGTCACTGATTGCCAAGCACGAGCTCGACATCACTGAGATCGCACTGTCCGTGGTGACCGATGAGTTCATCAAGTACCTCAAGGGTCTCAACAAAGAGCAGGAACTCGAAGAGGCCACCGAATTCTTGGTCGTGGCCGCCACACTGCTCGACCTCAAGGTGGCGGGGCTTCTCCCTCAGGGTGAGCTCGTCGATGCCGAAGACGTGGCCGTGTTTGAGGCGCGCGACCTGCTCTTTGCCCGCCTGCTGCAGTACCGCGCATTCAAGGAGGTGGCCGCCTGGTTTGGCGAGCACCTCGAGGCAGAGTCGACGCGGCACGCGCGACAGGTGCGACTCGAAGACAAGTATCGCTCGCGATTGCCCGAATTGGTCTGGTCGACGAGTCCCGAAGACTTTGCCACGCTGGCCATGATTGCGCTGGCGCCGCGCGAAATTCCCGTCGTCGGACTTGACCACTTGCACGCACCGCTCGTGAGCATCCGAGAACAGGCCTCCCATGTGGTGCTCGTGTTGCGCCGCGGCAAGCCCGTGAGCTTCCGCGAACTCATTGCCGATGCCACCACGCCGGGCGTGATTGTGGCGCGTTTCCTCGCCGTGCTCGAGCTATACCGGCACGCAGCCATTACGTTCGTTCAAGACGAACCGCTCGGCGACCTCACGTTGACGTGGGCCGCCGCCGAATGGTCCGACGACAAACTTGCCAACCTGGGGGCCGACTATGACCGATGACACAACCACCGCACCCTCGAGCGAGGATGCCACGGGCGTGACGGCGAAAGACTCGGATGCGCTTGTTTCAGTGGCGCCCGCGGTCGATGTGACGCGCGCCATCGAAGCCATTCTCATGGTGGCTGATGAACCACAGAGCATTGTCTCGCTGGGCACTGCGCTCGGTGTTCCAGTCAAGCAGATCAAGGCGGCCATGGCCGAGCTCGTTGCCGATTACGACGGAACAGCCGGTGGAGTGCAGCGCGGTTTCGAACTGCGCGAGGTCGCGGGCGGGTGGCGCATCTACGTGCGCACGGAATACGACCACGTGGTCTCCGACTTCGTTCTGACCCAGAATCCCACCCGACTCTCGTCCGCCGCGCTCGAGACCCTCGCCGTCATTGCCTACAAGCAGCCGATTTCCCGGGGCCAGATTTCGTCGATCCGCGCTGTCAACGTCGATGGTGTTGTGCGCACCCTCGTATCACGCGGTCTCATCACCGAGGTCACGACCGATGCGGAGACCGGTGCCGTGATGTACGGCACGACGGATCTGCTCCTCACGCAGTTGGGCATCAACACGCTCGACGAGATGCCCGCCATCGCTCCCTTCCTGTCCGATGGCCAGGATGGCTTTGATCC
>CANFVD010000038.1 GCA_947450345.1 Actinomycetota bacterium | reverse complement strand
GCAATCTTTGTGGGCAATGACGCTCCGGTGAGTTTGGGCGACTACGTGGCCGGCTCGAATCACGTTCTTCCCACTCTGGGGCAGGCGCGTTTTTCATCCGCACTGGGTGCCTACACGTTCCTCCGTGCTCAGCAGGTCATTCGTTACGACGCCGAAGGCTTAGCGACCGTCGCCCATCACGTGCGCGCACTCTCTGATGCCGAGAACCTGCCCGCGCACGGCGATGCCGTTGATGCCCGCACCGAAGGAGAGGATTGAGGTGTTCTGCCCCTTTTGTCGTCACCCCGATTCTCGCGTGATCGATTCGCGAACATCCGATGATGGGTTATCCATTCGACGCCGACGTCAATGCCCCGAGTGTTCGGGAAGATTCAGCACACTCGAGACCTCGAGTCTCTCGGTCATCAAACGGTCCGGAGTAGTTGAGGCCTTTAGTCGGGAAAAGGTAGTCGCCGGCGTTCGAAAAGCGTGTCAGGGTCGCCCGGTGACGGATGCCGATCTGGCTGTTCTGGCGCAAAAAGTAGAAGAGTCTATCCGTGCCACGGGTGCCTCACAGATTGAGGCAAACGAAATCGGCCTGTCGGTTCTTCCGCCGCTGAAGGACCTTGACGAGGTCGCTTACCTCAGGTTTGCGAGTGTTTACCAGGCATTCGATTCCCTCAATGACTTTGAAGCGGCCGTAGCGGTTCTTCGTGCCGATAGGGAGCGGGCAGCTTCTTCAGGGGCCAACAACGACGGTTCGGACGCTTAGGTGTCGCCACGGGACGAAACCCGCATCCCGGGTTTTTATGGATTCTTGTTTCGCACCGTCTTTGTGCGCATCGATCCTGAGCGCGCTCATCACCTCGCCATGCCCGTCGTTAGGCTCGCGGGCTGGCCGATGGTGGGAGTACTCCTGCGCAGGTCAGTGCGACCCGATCCTCGTCTCGCCAGGAGTGTCGTCGGGATAGATTTCCCCACGCCGTTCGGCATGGCGGCCGGTTTCGACAAGAACGCAACGATGACCCGTGGTTTGGGCAATCTCGGTTTTGGTCACATCGAAGTGGGCACCGTGACATCACGCGCCCAAGCCGGAAACCCCCGCCCTCGCCTATTCCGGCTTATTGCCGATCGCGGACTCATCAATCGCATGGGCTTCAACAACGACGGCGCCGCAACGGTCGCTCGGCGACTGACGCGAATTCGTCGAGGTCGCCATGTTCCAGTGATTGGCGTAAACATTGGCAAGAGTCGGGTGGTTGACGTGGCGGATGCGGACGCTGATTACGTGGCGTCTACGACACTGTTGGCGCCGCTGGCCGATTACCTCGTCATCAATGTTTCCTCGCCCAACACTCCGGGTCTTCGTGGGCTGCAGGAAATTGACCTACTCGAGCCTCTCGTCCGGGCCGTTTTTGCCGAGTGTGGCGACGTGCCCCTCTTCGTGAAGATTGCTCCGGACGTGACTGACGATCAGGCCCTGCGCATCGCGGACATGTGTGAACGCATTGGTGTTGCCGGAATCGTGGCCACCAACACGACAATTTCGCGTGCCGGACTCGCGACTGACGCGGCGAAGGTGACGAGCATGGGGGACGGGGGAGTGTCTGGTCGTCCCGTGGCGGCTCGATCACTCGAGGTCCTGCAACTCTTGCGTGCCCGGTTACCCCGCCCCTTTGCCCTGATCTCCGTTGGTGGCGTCGAAACGGCAGAGCACGTTAGCGAACGTTTGGCCGCAGGCGCAGACCTCGTTCAGGGTTACACGGGTTTCGTGTACGCGGGTCCCGGGTGGGCGCGAGGCATCACCCGGTCGTTGAACAAGTCGCTTTAGCTCGGGTACTGACGGCGGCGCACCAGCGGCTTTGGCATGCGCATCGGGCGCAGTTGGATTGCCCGCATCGAGGCGTACCACGAGACACCCCGCTCGGACGAACCAAATTTTGTCCGAAGATGGCGACGAATCAGGAAGGTCATCACGCTGCAGTCGATGATGACGACGAAGAGGAACGTCCACATAACGTAAACGCCAATTGCCATGAGTGGCTGGTAGAAGGACGTCAGAATGACCAGCACCATGAAGGGGATTGTCAGTTCGCCCACACTGTAACGAGCATCGACGTAGTCGCGAACGTAGCGCTTCTGATTTCCCCGGTCGCGAACCGGCAGGTAGCGCTCATCACCGGCGGCCATGCCAACTCGTGCGCGCTCACGTTGTTCGCTCATTTGCACGCGAGCCTGGCGACGCGCTTCAGCGCGATCCGCGGGAACCAGGGGGCGACGATTGGCTGCCTCCCGCTCCTTGCGGGTCGGAGTCGCGTGACCCTTACCTCCGGGAGAGACGGGTGTTGCCTCGGAACTGGGTTCGACGTTGTTTTTCGACAAGGGCTTCCTCACGTGATTTAGCAGTGACCAAACCTAAGATTAGCGTCATGCCCTTTGTTGCCCCAGACAATTACCCTGAGAATGCGGATGAAGTTGTTTCGACGTTGCAGGACACTCTGCTCGACGAATTGACCTCCCTTGTCGCCATACCGTCGGTATCGTGGCCTTCTCACGACGCGGCACACGTGCAGGCGAGCGCGGGCTTCACCGCAAAGTTGCTCGAGGGAACCGGCCTCTTTGAGACTGTCGAGATCGTCTCGGCTCCCGTGGCTGACGGCTCCGAACAGGGTCAGCCAGCCGTGATTGCCCGCCGCCCTCCTCGTGCAGGAGCGCCGACAGTGATGCTCTATGCACACCACGATGTGCAACCCTCGGGCGATGAGGCCGCGTGGCACACCGATCCCTTTGTGGTGACGCGTAAGGGTGACCGAGCCTTTGGCCGGGGGGTTGCGGATGACAAGGCCGGTGTGATGTCCCACGTGGGAGCGTTACGGGCCTTGGCTCACCTAAGACCCGACCCCGATGTCGGGATCGTTGTCTTCGTGGAGGGCGAAGAAGAGTACGGCTCGCCGTCGTTCGCGAATCTCCTCGAGGCGAATCGCGCGACCCTAGAGAGCGACATCATTATCGTTGCGGATTCAGCAAACTGGAGCACGGAAATCCCGGCCCTCACCACGAGCCTGCGAGGAACGGCCACACTCGCGGTGACGGTAACCACGCTGGACCACCCCGTTCATTCGGGGTTATTTGGCGGGGCAGTGCCCGACGCCATGATGGCCATGACGCGATTGCTTGGCTCGCTCCACGATGACGACGGCAGTGTTGCGGTTCGAGGACTGCTCGACACCCATCGGCGCAATAGTCCGGATTACGACGAATCACGCCTCCGCGACGAATCCGGACTTCTCGCCGGGGTTTCCCCCATTGGGCATGGCGATGTACTGGAACGTATGTGGACGCGGCCCGCAATCACCGTGACCGGCATCGACATGCCTTCGGTCGACAACGCCAGCAACACGCTCGCGGCGACCGTGCGGGCGTGCGTCAGCCTGCGTGTGTCTCCCGGCCAATCGGTAACGCAGGCCGCCGAAGTGGTAACCTCTCATCTTCTGACCCACGCGCCGTGGGGAGCCCGGGTCAGTGTCGAACTCCTCGCGACCGGGGAAGGTTATGCGGCATCCACGGAATCCGAGGCTGCGCGCCTGATGACGGACGCCATGCGCGAGTCGTGGGGCACAGAACCGGTCGAGATGGGCATGGGTGGATCGATTCCCTTCATTGCGGAGTTTTTGACGGTCTTCCCGGAGGCCAGCATTCTGATCACCGGCATCGAGGATCCTGATACGCGAGCTCACAGCCCCAACGAATCGCTTCACATCCCTGGATTCGTGCGGGCAACCGGAGCGGAAGCCCGATTCTTGGTGGCAGTAAACGACGGCTTTGGCTGGTAAATTAGGGACATGACCGAAACCAGTACTCCCGCACACGGCGTTATCGTTACCGATGCCGCGGCTGACAAGCTGCGCCGCATCCTCGAATCTGACTTTGCCGGTGAAGAAATACGTTTTCGTCTCGCCGTTGAATCAGGTGGATGCTCGGGGCTTCGCTACCGCGATCTCATGCCCGACGAAAAGCTGAACGACAACGACCTCGTCGTCGATTACGGCGGAGTCGAAGTTGTCATCGATAAGAAGAGCGCGCCCTACTTAGAGGGCGCCATCATCGATTTTGAAGACTCCATGATGAACCAGCGGTTTGTCATCGAGAATCCCAATGCGGGGGGCACGTGTGCCTGTGGGGACTCCTTTCACTAGTCCTTCCGCTTAGTGGGTAATGCATCAAAAAACTCCCGGTTTCTCGCATTCATGAGACTCCCAACGCGAGCGGGAGGGGTAGGCTAAAACCACGTCAGAGTTCCACGCCGTGGTTCTCCTAGATCGGGTCGAAAGGTCAATGGTGCGCCTCAATCGTCGCCTTCGCTGGGCCGCAATTCCGGTAGCCGTCGCTACTGCCATCGTGCTTGCAGGATGCACCGCCCAAGAGCTCAACGGCTATCTGCCGGGCTTCATTCAGGGCGAACCGCCCGTGACCAATCACACCGAGCGGATCTCCGCCCTCTGGGTAACCAGCTGGATTGTTCTGTTTGGCGTGGGTCTCATTGCGTGGGGATTGATGATGTGGGCGGTCGCTGTTTACCGTCGCCGCCGCGGACAGACCGGCATGCCGGTGCAGCTGCGCTACAACATGCCCATCGAGGTCTTTTTCACCATCGTTCCGCTGCTCCTGATTATCGGTTTCTACTTCTTCACGGCCCGTGATGAGGCCGTCATTGAACAGCGCTTCGACAAGCCCGATGAGGTTATTCAGGTTTACGGCAAGCAGTGGGCGTGGGACTTCAATTACGTCAACGAAAACGTCTATTCGTCGGGCATTCAGGTTCAGCCTGATCTCTCGCCAAACGCCGAACAGGGCGCGGTAGACCAGGCCTCCATTCCTACGTTGTATTTGCCGGTTGGCAAGCAGGTCGAGATCCAACTGAACTCGCGCGACGTCATCCACTCCTTCTGGGTAGTCGACTTCCTCTACAAGAAGGACGTTATTCCTGGGCGCACAAACATCATGTCGCTCATCCCGGAGCGTGAAGGCACCTACATGGGCAAGTGTGCCGAGCTCTGCGGCGAGTTCCACTCGATGATGCTGTTCAAGGTCAAGGTCGTGTCACAGGCCGAGTACGACGCGTACACGCAAAGCCTCGCCGACAAGGGATTCTCCGGACAACTGGACTCCAACTACAACCGTAATCAGAACCTGCCGGGCGTCGTTGCGCCCCAAGCGGCCACCAAATAAGGGAACGAGACAATGAGCACAACGCTTTCTCCCACCCCCGTCGTGAGCAACGCGGACAAGCCACAAACGGTTGGTGTCACCCGGCCGGTCAAGCGTGGCAACATCGTTGTTCGCTGGATGACGTCAACCGACCACAAGATTGTCGGTCACCTCTACATCATTACCTCGCTCGTGTACTTCCTCATTGCCGGCGTCATGGCGCTGCTCATTCGCGCGCAACTGTGGGCTCCCGGCATGCAGGTGCTGCAGACCAAAGAGCAGTACAACCAGATGTTCACGATGCACGGCACCATCATGCTTCTCCTAGTGGCCACACCACTCTTCGCGGGTCTCGCTAACGAGTTGATCCCGTTGCAGATTGGTTCGCCCGACGTGGCGTTCCCGCGTCTGAACATGCTCTCGTACTGGATGTACCTCTTTGGCAGCATCATCACGGTCGGTGGCTTCCTCACCCCTCAGGGTTCAGCCAGCTTCGGATGGTTCGCGTATACGCCTCTCTCGAGCCAGACGTTCTCGCCAGGTTTGGGCAGCAATATGTGGGTCTTCGGTCTCGCACTCGGTGGTTTCGCCACAATCTTGGGTGCCGTCAACTTCATCACGACCATCATCACGATGCGTGCTCCCGGAATGACGATGTTCCGCATGTCGATCTTTACGTGGAACATTCTGGTCACGTCAATCCTCGTGATTCTCGTGTTCCCCATCTTGGCAGCAGCGCTCTTTGCACTGGGTTCGGACCGCGTCTTCGGTTCTCACGTTTTCGATGCGGCCACGGGTGGCGCGCTTCTGTGGCAGCACATGTTCTGGTTCTTCGGTCACCCCGAGGTGTACATCTTGGCGCTGCCGTTCTTCGGCATCGTGTCGGAAATCATCCCGGTATTTAGCCGCAAACCAATTTTTGGCTACAAGACACTGGTGTACGCGACGATCGCCATTGGCGCGCTGTCAATGACGGTGTGGGCGCATCATATGTATGTTACGGGAGCGGTGCTCCTGCCGTTCTTCGCCCTGCTCACCATGCTGATTGCGGTGCCCACCGGCGTCAAGATCTTCAACTGGATCGGCACCATGTTCCGAGGTTCCGTAACGTTCGAAACACCCATGCTGTTCGCCTTGGGCTTTGTGTTCAACTTCATCTTCGGTGGTCTGACCGGCGTCATTCTGGCTTCGCCGCCGCTTGACTTCCACCTCTCCGATAACTACTTCATCGTGGCCCACTTTCACTATGTCGTCGTAGGAGCCCTCGTCTTCGGCCTATTTGGCGGCTTGTACTTCTGGTGGCCTAAGTGGACCGGCAAGATGATGAATGAACGCCTCGGACAAATTCACTTCTGGCTCTTCTTCATCGGTTTCCACGCCACGTTCCTCATTCAGCACTGGCTGGGCGTTGTGGGTATGCCGCGTCGATACGCCACCTATCTGCCCGAGGATGGCTTCACCTGGATGAACCAGCTATCAACGGTCGGCGCCTTCATCATGGCGATCTCGCTCGTGCCGTGGATTATCAACGTTTACATCACGTGGCGCTTTGCCCCCAAGGTCACGGTCAACGACCCCTGGGGCAGCGGACGCTCGCTCGAGTGGGCTACGGCCTGCCCCGCACCGCGCCACAACTTCACGTCGATTCCCCGTATTCGCAGTGAGTCTCCGGCGTTTGACCTGAATCACCCTGAGCTCGCTCCGACCAGTATTGGTGGACCGCGGCCGACCAAGACCATCGTGGCGAAGGGGGCCTAACCGTGAACGCTAACCGTGGACTCTTCTGGCTTCTCTCTGGCTTCTTCTTATTGGCCGCCGTCGTTTATTCCGTATGGAACTATCTCGTGACGGGCAAGCTCGAAATCGTCGGCAGCATCGGCATCCTCCTTTCGGCGGTGCTCGCCGGCTTCATCGCCTTCTTCCTCAACATGGTCAACCGGTCGCAGGGTGGAATCCTCCTTCCTGAAGATCACGACACCGATGTCGACGACGCGGATCCCGAGATGGGACACTTCAGCCCATGGAGCTGGTGGCCCTTCATCATTGGCCTGTCCCTTTTTCTCGTCTTCCTAGGACTCGCTGTGGGCATCTGGGTTACCATCATTGGTGTACCTCTCGCTCTGATCGCCATCGTAGGCTGGACATACGAGTACTACCGAGGCAACTTCGGCCACTAAAGTTAGTTCCATGAGAACTAATGCCCCGAGTGTTGCCGTCGGCACGGGTCGCATGGCCGGCACATTATTTGTCCTTGCCAGTCTCCTCATGTCTTCTTGTGCGTCCGAGTCAACATTAGAGGCGTCCGCAGGACGCGAGGCGCTTCACCGAGGTGTGCGCCTGTGTATCAACAACAACTCGTCGATGAATATGCGTGTGACGTGGGGCGGTCGATCAGTCAGCGATTCCTTGCCACCTGCTGGTCAAACCTGCCTCGCCGGTACGGCTGTGAACGGGCCTGATGTTTGGGGTGTCATCACGTATGAACCTGTCTCTTACCCGGGAACCTGGTTGACGCTCAATGTGAAGGGGTGGAATTCCAACCTCGGCTACCCCATGGTCAGTGTCAATTTCACGGCGATGGCTGGGACATACGGCATGTGTCTATCCGACGCGGAAGGAACGGAATCCTCGATGCAATCGGGTTGGATTCGTGGCACCATTCGACGTGAAAACGACAGCGAAAGGTACAAAGAGTTCGTCGTCACCTTCTTTGACCGTGAAAACAAGAGAGATTTCGTTCAAGAATTGGTCGCGTGCGACGGCAACGACCCGGTGAGCGGTTAGGCGAGTAGGCGGAGCCTCCGAAATCCTGTCAGTGACGACGCATTCGCTGCCGTATCTCGAGAATTCAATTTCTCGTCGTTGGTTTTTCAGGGTGGCTGATTGCGGTTCGAAGCTAAGGCCGGTCACAAAAAGTACTGGGGCCCAACCATTCGGCCGAGCCCCAGAGTGGGGGAGAGCCACCTCGCTAGTGGTGCGAGTGCTCGAGCTCTTGCTTGTACTCCGTCTGCGTGACGGGAGCAATGCGGTCTTCGAAGAAGAAGCGTGACCAGGCCGCGCGTCGACGTGTCGCGCCCGTGATCTTGCCACGGGCGTTGGGACGCACCATGATCGGGGCGTTGTCGTTGAACGACACGAGCTGCCAACGGTCGTAGTCATCCAGCTGCTGATGCACCTCGGTGAACTCGCCTCCAGGAAGGCGGACAATGCGACCGGTCTCGAAACCGTGGAGAACGATTTCGCGGTCTTTCTTCTGGAGTGCCAGACACACGCGCTTGGCAATCATGAACGCGAAGATGGGGCCCAGAATCAGCATGATCTGGAGGGTATTGATGACCCCCTCCATGGTGACCTTGAAGTGCGTGGCTATGATGTCGGACGCCGCACCCGCCCAGAGGACCGCGTAGAACGTGACACCGGCAGCGCCAATGGCGGTACGCACGGGAGCGTTACGCGGGCGGTCGAGCACGTGGTGCTCGCGCTTGTCTCCCGTGACCCAGGCCTCAAAGAACGGGTAGGCGAACACGACGGCGAGGAAGACGAGGAGCAACAGGACGGGGATGATGATGTTCCACGACCACGTGTAGCCGAACCAGTAGGTCTCGAGGTGCGGTGGCATGAGGCGCAGAGCACCGTCGGCGAATCCGATGTACCAGTCGGGCTGGGTACCGGCGGAAACGGGGGAGGGGTCATAGGGACCATAAGCCCAGATGGGGTTGATGGTCACTGTCGCTGCAATGAGCACCACAACACCAAAGACCAGGAAGAAGAAGCCTCCGGCCTTCGCCGCGTACACCGGAAGCACGGGATAACCCACAACGTTCTGCTCGGTTCGGCCGGGGCCGGGGTACTGGGTGTGCTTGTGAATGATGACGAACATCAGGTGGAGCACGATGAACGCGAGTACCACGAGTGGCAGGAGAAGGATGTGCAGCGTATACAGGCGACCGATGATGTCGCTACCCGGGAATTCGCCACCGAACAAGAGGAACGAAATCCAGGTTCCCACCACGGGAAGGCCCACGATCATGCCGTCGATGATGCGAAGACCATTACCCGAGAGCAGATCGTCGGGAAGCGAATAGCCGGTAAAACCTTCAGCCATGGCAAGTACAAAGAGAACAAAACCAATCGACCAGTTCAGCTCACGAGGCTTGCGGAACGCGCCCGTAAAGAATACGCGAAGCATGTGGAGACCGATGGCCGAGATAAACAGGAGAGCCGCCCAGTGGTGAATCTGACGCAGCAACAGTCCGCCACGCAGGTCAAACGAGATGTCAAGGGTGGAGGACATGGCCACAGACATCTCAACGCCCTTGAGGGGAACGTATGAGCCGTCGTACTGAACCGAGGCCATGGAGGCCTGGAAGAAGAACGTCAGGAAACTTCCCGAAAGCAAGATGATGACAAAGCTGTACAGAGCGACTTCACCCAGCAGGAACGACCAGTGGTCAGGGAATATCTTGCGACCAAACTCTTTGACGGCACCCGAGATGCTCGTGCGCTCGTCCAGATAGTTGGAGATTTTGCCCGTTACTCCGCTCGACGGCGGTGTGGCGGTAACAGTCATTACTTCTCACGCTCCCAGAAACTAGGTCCTACCGGTTGGTCAAAGTCGCTCAGGGCAACGAGATATCCGTCGGCGTCCACAGCGATGGGCAACTGTGGCAGCGGGCGAGCGGCGGGCCCGAAAATTACTGCACACTCGTTGGAAATGTCGAATTGCGACTGGTGGCACGGGCACAAGAGGTGGTGGGTCTGCTGCTCGTAGAGAGCCACCGGACAACCCACGTGCGTGCAAATTTTGGAGTACGCCACGATGCCGTCGTACGACCAGCTCTTGCGCTGCTCGCTCGTCCAGTGCAGATCCTCGGGCTTCAGTCGAACAACCAGAACGGCGGCCTTAGCCTTTTGGTCGAGCATTTGTGCCTCGGGCAAATCGAGTAGGCCCTCGGGGATCACGTGGACGCTCGACCCAATGGTCAAATCGGATGCCTTGATGGGAACTCCCGTGGGGTCGTGCGTCAGGCGCAGTCCCTTCTTCCAGAAGGTGTGCTTCATCAGGTTATTTGGGTCTTCGTCCATGGGGGCAAGACCACGGAACAGTGCGATGGCGGGAAGGGGGAAAGCGATGAAGGCGCCAATCATTCCGTTGCGAATGAGGGTACGACGGCTAAAACCCGACTCCTCGTCGGCTTCCTTGAAAATCTCGACGGCGCGGGCGCGCGTCTCGTCGGTGCCGCGCACCGGGTGACGTTCGTCGACGCCCTCCTTGTCGGCCATCACGGCTTTACCCCAGTGGACGGCGGCAATTCCGATGGCGAGCAGCGCAAAGGCGCTGCCCAAGCCGATGTAGAGGGTGCTCAGTCGAATCGACGTTGTATCCCCGCCTTCAATGGGGAAAAACATGTACGCAAAAATTGTGAAAATGCTGCCGGCAATCGACAGGTAGAACAGCCATGCCACGATGCGTGCGGCACGCGCCAACCGACGCGGGTTGGTGTCGGTCACACGCTGACGGTGGGGAGGCAGACCAGGATTGGGGAACGCGTCGGCTGTGACGACGGCCGTGCCGAGTTCTTTACCGGTCAGTCGCTCGCCCGATGTGGCTACGAGATCAGATTTCTCCGAACCCTTGACGATCTTGGCCATTGTTCTCCTCTAAATGCGCGTGGCGGCGCTTAGTTCGACTTTGCTGTGATCCAGATGGTGAGGCCGATGATTGCGCCCAAACCAATGATCCAGATGAACAGACCCTCTGAAACAGGACCCAAGGATCCCAATTCCAGACCGCCCGGCGAAGGGTTCTCCTTCAGGTACTCGAGGTACGCCACGATGTCCTTCTTTTCGGACGGCGTGAGGTTCAAGTCGTTGAACACAGGCATGTTCTGAGGTCCAATGAGCATTGCCTCGTAGGCGTGAACAGCGGAGGTGTTCTTGAGCTCCGGTGCGTACTTGCCTTCGGTGAGCGCGCCTCCGGCACCGGCGACGTTGTGGCACATGGCACAGTTAATGCGGAAAAGCTCTCCACCATTAGCTGCGTCGCCGCCCGTGAGGTCCGACTGGCTGGGGATTGACGGTCCGGGGCCCAGCGAGGCAACGTAGGCGGCGAGCGCCTTTACTTGCTCGTCGGTGAATTGCACCGGCTTCGCGGGAGCTTGCGGGCCATTGCCCTGCATGGGCATGCGACCAGTTCCAACCTGGAAGTCAACGGCGGCAGCGCCGACGCCAATCAGGCTGGGACCATTGTCGGTGCCTTGAGCCTGCTGACCGTGGCAGGTCGCGCAGTTAGCAGCGAAGAGCTTCTGACCCTCGTCAATGACCTGGGGGCTCATCAGATCGACTTCGGCGCTGGCCGTGGCCGTTGTGGCCATGGCGTAGGCAGCGCCCGTTGTAATGAGACCAATTCCCACCAAAAGAACAATGGCGACGGGGGAGCGGCGACCGCGCTTGCGGTGAGTTTCGGGTTTCTGAGACATGAGGTTTCTGCCGGTCTACTTGAGTACGTAAATGATCATGAACAGGGCGATCCAGACAACATCAACGAAGTGCCAGTAGTACGACACAACGATGGCGCTCGTTGCTTCCTTGTGTCCGAAGTGCTTGACCGCGTAAGAGCGACCGATGACGAGAAGGAAGGCGATGAGACCGCCGGTCACGTGCAAACCGTGGAATCCGGTGGTGAGGTAGAAGGACGCGCCATAGGCGTTGGAGTTGAGCATGATGCCGTCAGAAACGAGATTTGCATACTCGAATACCTGGCCGCACACGAATACCGCGCCGAGGGCATAGGTGAGGAAGAACCATTCCACCATGCCCCACTGTGTGGGCTTCCACCCGGTTGCCCGAGGCTGCAGGCGCTCAGCAGCGAAGACACCGAACTGTGCCGTGAAGGAGGACGACACCAGAATCAGCGTGTTCGTGAGCGAATAGGGCAAATTGAGGAGTTGAGATTCGGCAGCCCACTGTTCAGGTGCCGCAGAGCGCAGCGTGAAATAAATCGCGAAGAGGCCAGCGAAGAACATCACTTCGCTGCCGAGCCACACGATCGTTCCCACAGCGACGGGGTTCGGTCGATTGACGACGGGGGCGCTTGAGCGGGGGGATACGGTGGCTGAAGTCACGTTTCCATTATGGCGGATAGCGCTTGCGGACACGGCTTCTGGCGGGGTGATTTCCGCCGTGTGGCAACTAATCTTGAAGACATGTCGAACCCTCACACGTGGCCGCAAACGATCACGTCTCTCTTGGATGGAGTCGACCTCAGTGTTGGTCATGCCACGTGGGCGATGAACGCCATTGTTTCGGGAGATGTCACCGATTCGCAGCTCGCGGGCTTCCTCGTCGCGCTCAGAGCAAAGGGTGAAACGGTCGACGAAGTCGTCGGTTTTCGTGACGCCATTTTGGCGAATGCCGTTGAATTGCCGGTGTCACGCCGGGCCCTGGACATCGTGGGCACGGGCGGCGACAATCACAAAACGGTGAACGTGTCGAGTATGGCGTCGATCGTGTGCGCCGCCGCCGGCATTCCCATCGTCAAGCACGGCAACCGTGCCGCCTCAAGCGCGTCGGGATCGTCGGATGTTCTCTCCGAACTTGGCGTCGCGCTCACGCTGTCACCGGACGCACTCGCCCAGGTCTTTGCCGAGGTCGGAATCGTTTTTGCGTTCGCGGCAGCATTTCATCCGGGATTCCGCCATGCGGCAACCGCTCGCACCGAGATGGGCATCCCCACGGTTTTCAATATCCTCGGTCCGTTGTGCAATCCCGCTCGGCCCGATGCGAATGCCATT
>CANFVD010000037.1 GCA_947450345.1 Actinomycetota bacterium | reverse complement strand
GTGGTGCACAACGCCGTGAACAAAATTGATGCGCTCGATTCGGTGGCGCTGGCGTGCGCGTCGGTGGTGCGTGACGCAGGCACGCCGAGTCCGTGGATTCCGTTGTCGGAGCACACCTGGATCGAGATGGAGATCCCGAAGTTCGGTGAGCCGCCGCCCCTGGCGGTGGACGTGTTTAGTGATGTCAGTGACGACCACGCCAAGGTGCAGGCACTCTGGGTGCTGGAAGCGCTGGAAACGTCAACGGTGTGGCACGTCACGCCGGACTTTACGACCGACTGAGCGTTACTTTTTGGTCAGGCGTGACCCAAATCCCAAGTGACCGAGAAGCGCGCGCTCAACGGCTCGAATTTCTTTGAGCGTGAGTTCACCCACCTTGGTGCTGATGTTGTTGGGTTTTACGGTCGAGATCTTTTCGACCATCGCGAAATTCTTTTGGGGTGAACCCTCGAACTCGAGACTGACGCTCGTGCGAATGCGGCCCACCTCGCTCACGCGGGTGGTGAGGGGAATGACGGTCACGCTCGAGTCCAACCTGATCAAATCACCTTGGATGATGATTGCCGGTCGCGGCTTCGACATAAAGCCCGCACCCGCCACAATCCAGACGTCTCCGCGCTTCACTCCGAATCCCAGACGCCGGACATGGCGTCATCAAGCCACTCCATAACATCGTCGGTCTTGTCGCTCTGATTGATGCTGGCGCACTCGCGGGCAATTTGAGCCCGGTTCCGTTCATCTGTCACGTCAGGAACCCACACTTGAATGAGGCGGAAACCTTCAGCTTCCATCGCCTTGCGATGTTCAATAACTCTCATGCGACTAGTCATAGCAGCCAGTGTTTCATGAAATGAGAACGCGGTCAACGGTGAGGGAAACTCGCTCCGATTCGGGCAGTGGATAACCGCCGGTAGGCTTGACTCTCGTGGCTCTCACTATTGGAATCGTCGGTCTGCCCAACGTTGGCAAGTCCACCCTGTTCAACGCACTCACCAAGAACCAGGTGCTGGCGGCCAACTATCCGTTTGCCACCATCGAGCCGAACGTGGGCGTGGTCAACCTTCCGGATGAGCGCCTCACCGTGCTCGCCGGCATCTTTGGCAGTGAGCGCATCCTGCCTGCGCCCGTCTCGTTTGTGGACATCGCGGGCATCGTGCGTGGCGCCAGTGTGGGGGAGGGCTTGGGCAACCAGTTCCTCGCCAACATCCGTGAGGCCGATGCCATCGCTCAAGTGGTGCGCGGATTCGTGGATCCCGACGTGGTGCACGTCGAGGGCGGCGTGAACCCGGCGAGCGACCTCGAGACGATCAACACGGAGCTGATTCTGGCCGACCTGCAGACACTCGAGAAGGCGATCCCGCGCATCGAGAAAGAGGTCAAGGGCAAGAAGGCCGAGGCCGTGTCGCTCGAGACCGCGCTCGCCGCTCAGGCCGTGCTCAACGACGGCAAGCTTCTTTCGGTGTCGGGCATCGACCTCGAGCCCATCAAGGAGCTCGGACTGCTTACCGCCAAGCCCGTCATCTTCGTTTTCAACGTGGACGAGTCGGTGCTGGGCGATGCCGCCAAGCGCGCCGAACTCGAAAAGCTCGTTGCCCCGGCAAAGGCGATCCTGCTCGACGCCAAGATCGAAAGCGAGCTCATCGACCTCGACGAGGCGGATGCCCGCGAACTGCTCGCCTCAACCGGCCAAGACGAGTCGGGCCTCGACCAACTGGCCCGCATCGGGTTCACCACGCTGGGCCTGCAGACCTACCTCACGGCCGGCCCCAAGGAGGCGCGCGCCTGGACGATCGGCAAGGGCTGGAAGGCGCCACAGGCCGCCGGCGTGATCCACACCGACTTCGAAAAGGGCTTCATCAAGGCCGAGGTCATCTCGTTCGACGACCTCGTAGAGACCGGCTCGGTTGCCGAGGCTCGCGCCAAGGGCAAGGCTCGCATGGAGGGCAAGGACTACGTCATGCAAGATGGCGACGTGGTCGAGTTCCGCTTCAACAACTAGTGCCGGCTTTCGGCAGGAAGTAGCCAGTCAAATTTGGGGCCGGTCGCTCGCGGCCGAAGACTGTTCCATTGCGCCCTAACCTGAACCTCGTCTACGAGGAATGTGGCCAAAAAACTTTCTCGAAGTCTGTTATGTACGCGCGGAATTCTTCCGATATATTTGCAGGGTCTTTGCCCTTAGCGAATGGATCACCTCATGAAGAAGAAACTTGCCCTTGTTGCAGTTGTGCTTGCGGCCGCAGGCCTCATGACCTTAGGTAGCGCTCCCGCCCAGGCCACGCCGGCTGCCGATTTCATCCAATCCGGTTTGACCGGCACTGACTACGCCGCGATAGCAAATACTGATTTCCCAACGGACTTCATCCAAGGCAGTCCATTTCGCGCAGGGCTTTCCGGTTCGCTCACGTCTATTGATCTGCCCATCTTTTACTACGACGTCATGTCTGGCTCAGCTTTCGACGTTCAGATGAACGTTTGGAACGTTGACGGTAGTGGCCTTCCCACGGGTGCGGCATTGGCGACTCAGACAATTCCGGCCGCATCTCTGACGCCGTTTGGCGCAACTCCTGGAACGCTCAGTGTCACGTTCTCAAATCCTGCGACCATCACGGCCGGAACCGACTATGCATTCACGATCGAGTTCATCATCGTTGGTTCGGGTCACAATGAGCTCGGCTTTGAAGCTGGATTGGTGCCCGCAGGTAAGCGCCTGATGAATAACCAAGACGGCTCAATGGCCCTCGACACGCTTTATGGGTTCAACTTCACCACCTACGTCGATGCCGACTCGCCGTCACAGCCGCTTCCCGATACCGGTCACAGCGAGTCGGTAACGGCAGTTTCACTCGGTGTGAGCGCCGGTCTCCTCGCAGCCGGTGCGCTCGCCCTGATCATGGTGCGCCGCCGCCTCGCACGAAAGTAAGACCCCACGCGGCTCTCGCACTGAATCACAAAAAAGAAAATCCCCCGGACCACTGTGGTCCGGGGGATTTTCTGTGCAAAGGATCTACTTGAGGAGGCCCTTGGAAACCAACCACTCGCGGGCAATGACCGCGGCGGAAAGCTTTTCATCCACGCTGCGAACGTTCAGAGCGACCAGGTCCTGCGCGCTCATCGCGGCGGAGACCGCGTCGATGAGTTTGCGGGCATCCGCCGGGACCTTATCCGAGGCAATCGGCACGACGTTAGAGGCCAAGAACAGACCCTTCGGGTCGCTCAGCGTGACGAGACCCAACTGCTGGATGCGGGGGTCGGCACTGTAGACGTTGGCCATGTTCACGATTCCGGCAACGAGCGAGTCGACCGTGGTGTCACCGGTTGCTTGGAACGACACGGTCACGCCGTACTTCTCCAGCAAACCGGTGGGTCCGTAGGGGCGCTCGGCCAGCTCAGGAGCACCACCGAGGATAAGTCCGTCGACCTTGGCGAGGTCAGCGATGGATTCGAGCTTGTTCTTCGACGCGAATTCCTTCGTCACGTTGTACGAATCCTGGTCGGTCGCTGGCGACATGGCCAGTGCGGTCAGTCCGGCAGGAAGCGACTTCGCGAGGGCAGCGTAGACATCGTCTGCTGCAGTCTGCGTTGCCTCGGGCACAAAGAACTGCAGCAGGTTGCCGGTGTACTCGGGGAAGAGGTCGATTTCGCCGGCCTCAAGAGCGGGAACGTAGACATCGCGCTGACCCAGTGAGAACTGGCGGTCAACCGTGTATCCGGCGTCTTCGAGCACTTGCGCGTATGTCTCGGCAATGATTTCGTTCGAGTAGTAGGCCTGCGACCCAATCACGATGGGTTCTGTTGAGGGGGCGCTGGCGGTTGCGCAACCGGCAACTCCCAAGACGGCGCCGATGCTGAGTGCGATGGCAGTGATTCGTGTGAGCTTCATGGTTTCTCCAACCCTTTTGGTGCTACCAATCTAGCCTCCGCGCGTCGTTGCCCTAAACCGATGAGTTGCTCGCCCGCAATGGTGATCACGATGATGATCACGGCGCTCACGGTCACCTGAGCGAAATTGCGCAGGGCTAACCCTTGAATGATGCCGAATCCGAGGCCGCCGAGACCCACGAGGGGCGCCAGCACCACGGTCGACACCACCTGGATGAAGGCAATCCGAAATCCGCCGATGAGCGATGGGCTCGCGAGGGGCAGTTCGACGTGTCGCACGAGTTGCCACGTCGTCATTCCTTGAGCGGTCGCCGAATCACGGATTCCCGGCGCAATGGTGGTCACGCCGGAGTAGGCCCCGGCGATGAGGGGCGGCAGGGCGATGAGCGCCAACGCCAGAACGACAGACAATTCGCGGAATTGCACACCCAATAAAAGCACCAGCGCGAAGAGCAGTCCCATCGTGGGAATGGCCCGTGACAGTGAGCCAAGCCCGATAACAACGAATGAACCGCGGCCCGTGTGTCCGATGAACATTCCGAGCGGGATGGCGATGAGTGCGGCGACGATCAGGGCCACCACGGTGAGCAGCAGGTGCTCAACGAGAAGATTCCCTAAGCCGTACTGACCCGTCCACGTCCCCTCCGCACACAGCCACGTGCCGAGTTCGCCAAAGTCACACACGGTTTACCCTCGCGTTCCGCCAGGGAGTCATCAGTCGCCCAATCAACCACAGTCCCGCATCTAGCGCGAGGGCAATGACGCAGACAGCAACGATTCCCGAGATGATTTCTTCGGGAATCTTGCGTTGAAAACCGTCGAGGAAGAGATAGCCGAGATCGCGAACGCCGACCACGGCACCGATGGTTGCGATCGATATCGTGCTCGCCGAGGCGACTCGCAACCCAGCGATGAGTCCGGGCACGGCCAGAGGAAGCTCCACGTGCACAAAGAGCTGGCGCGAATTCATGCCCAACGCCCGCGACGTGGTCATCGTGGCGAGCGGAACCTGACTGAACGCATCCCGCGCCGAGAAGTACATGGACGTGATGACATACAGGGTCAGCGCAATCACCACGTTGGTCGGGCCAATGTAACTGGTTCCGAGCAGTGCGGGAAGCGCGACAAACAACGCGAGCGACGGGATGGCGTATATCGCGCCGAGCACCGTTCGCGCGGGGTTGACGAAGCGACGGGGAATGACGCGCGCCAACAGAATCGCGAGGAGCGAGCCGATGATGATCGGGCCAACGGAAATGCTCAGATGGGTTGCCGCCAAGCCGCCGACGAAACTCGCGTTGGCGATGAACCATTCCACTAGAGCCCCAGAATTTTTCGAACGAAGTCGTTGGCGGGGCGCGCCATGATTTCTGCCGGTGTTCCCAACTGCTCGACCTGGCCACCGTTCGATAGGACAACAAGCTGGTCCGCGATTTTCAGGGCCTCGTGGCGGTCGTGCGTCACGAACATGATGGTGAGTCCGAGGTCACGTTGAATGCGACACAACTCGTCTTGGAGTTCCTCGCGCACGATGGGGTCAACCGCGCCGAAGGGTTCGTCCATGAGCAGGATGTTCGGTTTGGTCGCCAGTGCTCGCGCAACCCCCACGCGTTGTTGCTGACCACCAGAAAGCTGCTGCGGGAACCGCGCGAAGAACTGTTCATCAATGCCCACCAGGGCGAGCATCTCCGTTGCGTTGCGTCGCGCGGTAGCAGCATCTTGCCCGGCGATGCGCGCGATCAACAGAACGTTATCGAGAACCGTCTTGTGGGGGAGAAGGCCAACGTCCTGCATCACGTAACCGATTGTTCGGCGCAACTTCACGCCATCAAGATCAGCAACATCAACACCGTCGATGCTCACTGAGCCGGTGGTGGGCGTGGCCATCTTGTTGACCATGCGAATGAGTGTGGTTTTTCCGGATCCCGACAACCCCATCAACACGGTGATTTTCGCCGTGGGTGCAGTCAACGAAAAATCGGTCAGCGCAACGGTGTCACCGTACTTTTTTGAGACGCGGTCAAACTCAATCATTCGAAAATCCGCGAAAGCGTCAGGCCTTGCTGACCTCGACGCCGCGCCAGAATGCCACGTGGTTGGCAATTTCCTTGGCCGCATCCTTGGGCGTGCGATAGACCCACACGGCATCCTTATTCACGTCTCCGTTAACAGAGAGGGAGTAGTAGTTCGCCTCGCCCTTCCAGGGGCACGTCGACGTCAGGGGCGAGTCGACGAGGTACTGGCTGTTGACGCTATCCATCGGAAAGTACTGGTTGCCTTCGATTTCGACCGTCTTGTCGGATTGTGCGATCACCGCACCGTTCCATTTCGCTACGTACATCGTGGCCTCCTCGGCATCGGCTCAGAACTTTTCAGTTCACTGCTTCGAGCATAGGGTCGAACGCACGATTGCGCCTCGTTGCGTTATCCGCCCGGCTTGGGGGCGGGCTGCATACCCGGTCCTTGCCCAGGAGGCTGACCGGGGGCCTGACCCTGCCCGGGCCCTTGTCCGGGTTGACCAGGCATCTGACCGGGATTGCCGTTCTGGCCCTGCATGGGCGGCATGCGCTGAATCTGCGAGGCATCAACAACGCCGTGGAAGCAGCGGATCGATGAGGTGGCGTCCGTGGTGAGGGGAAGCACGTAGTGGTAGATGCCGGAGGGAAACTCGGGCGTGGCCGAGAAGATGCCGTTGCACTCGTCGAGTTGCGCGGCTTTCACTTCGACACCGTCGATGTCATAGGCGCCGTAGATGGGGAAACCGTCCAAAGCGAGGCCGATAATGTGGGACCCTTCTCCGGTCGTATCGACCTGACGCGTCACGCACTCTGAGTTGCCGTGGTAGTGGTATTCCCCGTTGGGGCCGGGGTGGCCCGAACAGTGATCGATGAACGAGCCGGTTTTGTCGCCGTCGGTAATCGTAAAATTGCTCGACATGGCCACGGTGGCGTTGTCAGCCTCGTAGGGGTTGTAAATGACGGCGCCCGAAATCATAATTCCGATGGACCCGAGCGGTGCCGACGTCGTGGTCTCGGAATAGACAGGAAGCGTAGGAATGTTGAAGGTCTGGTCTTGCTCGGTGGTGGGGTCTGCGATGACCTGCGAATTACTTTCGTTTGGCAGATTCACGCCCGCCTGTCCCACCGCGTAGTACTCGTCGCGCTCGTGGTTGGGAATTCCGTTTGAGTTAACCGTGAGGACGTCCCCCGAGAGCGTGGCGCTTGCTTCGGTGGCATCAAACGTCACACCGTTCACCGTCTGAGCGGCACCCCAGGAAAGTTGGGAAAGCACGTCCGAGGTGTCCACGGGCGTCGCGAGAGCACCGCTCACGCCGGCAGGCGTTGATGACGACGATGAGTCAGAGGAAGGGGACGCGGAGCAGGCGGTGAGCACGAGGGCGCTGGCAAGCACCACGGCAACTCCTGCGGATACTCCGAAAATCGCTGCGCGTTGTGAGATGTGGCGGGTTCCTGTGGTCATCATTGTGTGTTCTCCTCGCTGGCGGGGCCCGAGCGTCTGGTGACACCCACAGAAGTCATCATCAGACGAGCATCTTTGACCTACCTCGCCACAGTCTATGAATAGCCATAGATTTGGGTCGTGTTCGAAAAGAATCTTGCTCCCCTCTTGCTGCCGAACCTCCCTGCTGGCGGCTCACCCGAGCACTTCTACCATTTCTTGCTCAGCTACTTTCTTCCTCTCGACGACTATCTCTCCCGACACAAGCCCGCGCGAGTGGTGCTTCGGGACTGTGGCCCCATGAACGCGTGGTTCGAGATGTTGCCGCCTGGCACGACACGCGAGATTGCGCCGTTGGCCACACTCCTGGAGGCGCTGTCGCCCACAGAAGTGGCCCAGGCGCATCTGCCCTCGTTTGAGATTGACCAGCCAACGCGCGCGCGCCGTATCGCTCGCGTCCGCAAGCGAGTCCTGGCGCGGGTGAAGGTGACCTCGCGACCACGACAGACGCATCTGACGTTCATCAATCGCCTGCCGTCACTGCCTTTTTACCTCGAGGACGCCGAGATCAAGACCTCGGGAGCAGAACGTCGCTCCCTTCCGAATTTTGACTCGCTTCTCGCGGCGTTGGCTGAGGTCTCCATGGCTCAGAGTTTTGCCGGCGAGCATCTTCCACCGGCCGAACAAGTACGCGTCATGAGTGAGACCTCAATTCTTGTGGGTCAGCACGGCGCGGGGCTGGCAAACATGGTGTGGATGCGCCCGGGCGGTCACGTGGTCGAAATCCTTCCCGACACTTTGGCGGGCCCGCTTCGCCGCCAGCTGTTTCGTAGCCTCGCGCATCTCTGTGGTCACTCATACGCGTGCGTCAGTCAGTCGGATGACCATGCGCCGGCAGATGCGGAATCGCTCGTTCACGCCGTAACGCACCGAGAGAGAATAGACTGAACTTACGTCGAAAAGCCAGTGACATCGTCGATGCGGGGGTAAAGTCCCACGAGGAAGTTCTCATCGCGGCAACGGCTAGTCGTCACGATCACGTCGGATAATAAGGATGCAACGGGTGGCTAATAGGCAGCAGGGGGTCATGCGCGCCGACCCGACGTTGACGCCCAAGTTCTGGCAGGACCTGTGCGGCAATCCTGAACCCACGTCTCGCGAGAAGTTCCTCTATCTGACCATCGATGAGTTCTCGCGGACTGGTCCCGGCGGGTTCAGCCACGCACTGATTGCCCGGCGCCTGGGCGTTACTGTGGCCATGATCAATCACTACTTTGGCTCGAGAAACGGGCTCATCTCCGAGGCGGCATTCACGGTGTACTCCCAATACATCGACGCACTGAATCTTGCCGTAAAGAAGGCACCAAAGAATCCGACCGCGCGCCTCGAGGCATGGATTCGTCGCCAGATTTCATTTGCCGTGTCCGTCTCAGGCTGGGCCGTTGTTTTGAACTACCCCACGCTTTCCCTTGAGAATCCCGTCGAGTTTGCCGTTCTTTTCCGCACCCGCATGTCGGCGCTCTTCAACGTCAACATGGCGCGGCTCGGTCAGTTGATCCTCGACCTCAAGTCGGGCACGGTCTCCATCACGGAAATCACGGTCGACAATGTCGACGTCGATTTCTACATGTCCAACGTCAAACTGGTGAGTCTTGCCTCGAGTGTCGGCATGGCCACGCTCGGTGCGGCAGTATGGGCCGCCGGATCTCATGCCCCTTCGGCCGAATCGCCTGAGGCGAAGAAGTTTGGCGACTTCGTCCTCGAGGAACACGTGCAGAACGTTGTCCGGCTCGTCGAGGCATCGGACCTGACCGGCTAACGATAGACCTTCTCCCCTAAGATTCCTTGGGGGAGATGCGTTTTTCCCGCGGATTCTGAGAGAGGAAAACACATGAAAAAGAACACCACGGCGGTTGTCGCCATCATGATTGCGCTGATTGCCCTTGTGGGTACCGGCCTCAGTTTTGCCTACACGGCCGCGACGTCCGGCGGATCATACGAAACAGTGGAGTTTGATCACGCTGAAGTCGAATCGTCTCAGGTGACGATTCTCGATAGCGGCCTGGACGGATCCACGCCGGGCGACGAGCGCTTCTTCATCATCCCCGCCACATCACCCGAGGGTGGCCTGCTCACCGGCTCATTGACCGTGGTTGCCCCCGATCTTCCCCTGCCGAGCCAGGAGATTCGTCGGTCCAACCTGGTGTTCACGTTTGGTCCGGTTGAAGATCAGCTGGCCGTTGGCGGGGTGGCCATTTATGAAATCGATGACCCCACACTTGCTCTCGGCAAAGTGGTCACGCGTCCCATCCTGGGCGGCTCGGGCAAGTTTGCCGGCGCCACCGGTTGGGTGGACACCACGCACAACGAAGACGGCTCGTGGGTGCACGTCTTCCACTACAAGAAGTAGGCGCGCTAGGCGGTAAAGCTTTCGCTCGCGAGCATCGTTTCGTCCGCGACGATTGCCGACACAATGACGTCAACGACGTGCTCGGCTGTCATGCCCGCGGGGAATGCGGGTGCGGCACCAAAGACGGCCCGGCCGGCGAGACCCGTCTCCGTGTGTCCGGGATGGGCATCGAGTACGCGAACCTTGTGGCGTCGAATTTCGAGAGCCAGCGCCCGCAACCAGGCAGCGTGTGCCGTCTTGCTCGCGACGTAGGCCGTCATTCCGGGAAAGGCCTGCTCGCTCACGATTCCCGTGATGCCCACGATGACCGGTTCGCGGCCAGCCGCGGCGGACTCGGCCAAGCGAGGCAAGACGCGTGAGATGAGCTCGGCCGGAGCCAAGTGATTGACCGTCATGAGGCGAAGAGCGTCGGCCGCCGTTGTGGCTTCGGCCGTGCCAAAGCCCACGATCCCCGCGGCGTTGATGATGCCATCGAGGGGTTCGGGTCGTTCGACGAGGTAGGCGGCCAGCGCGTGAACGCTGGCTGGATCCTCACAATCGAGGAGGAGTGATTGCCCGAGCGAGGCAGGAAGGCGCGCCGCAGATTCGTTCGATCGCGCGGTCCCCACGACCGTCGCGCCACGTTCGGCAAGTGTGTTGGCAATCAGGGAGCCGAGTGCTCCGGTGGCGCCAATGACGAGAACTGTCTTGTGAGTGAGGTCCATGAGAGCAGGCTACCAAGAGAGGCACACAAGAGACCCGGACACAATGCCCCCATCGGTCCGGGCCTCATGTCTACCGCTGTTTTGATTCCCGCGAGGCTTCTCCCCATTGTGTTGCCCTTGCGCTACTGACCATTAGGTTAAACGGTCATAAAACGGCTATAGCCGTCTATATTTGGCTATAGCCGTTTATTCGGACGCGACGGGGGTCACATGTTCAATCGGACGCAACGCCGGCTCGACCGGGCAGAGGCACTTCTGGATGCGTTGGCCGTGTGTGACACCCCCGACGACTTCGCCATGGTCTTGGTCAACCGTGTCTTTCAGAGGGAGGAGCTCATCTTTGCCTTCGTTTTTGACGTAGAGGACACTTCCGAACTTCGGCGAATCGGCGGGTTCGGTGACCCTTTCATTGCTCAGTTCCCCGAGCGGATCAGCACCTGGGAGAACGTTGTGGTGGCGCACAGCTATCGCGATGATGTGATCGTGCGGGTTGAGGACAATTACGCCTATCGTCAGAAATACAACTCAAAGATGTTCCCCGGGCCGGCCCAGGGGATTATCGCTCTCCCCCTCCATCACTTTGGCAAGACCCGCGGCGCAATTTCACTCATCTTTCGCCACGCGTTGAGCCTGCACGACATCGACAACGATGAGATTCGTCTCGTACAGCAGTGTGGAGAGCACCTGTTGCGCGATTGGCGTGCACGTGCAGTCACGGATGCCCCGGAGACGCGCGGCCAACCTCCCGCACTCACGCAACGTCAGACAACAATCTTGGAGAAGATATGCGCGGGGTCGTCGCTGGGCGAAATCGGCATCGAGCTCTCGGTGAGCCACGCAACGGTTAAGGGCGATGTCCAGAAGATCTATCGTGCTCTGGGAGTTCACAAGAAACGTGATGCCATTAGTGTGGGAATCCGAATCGGACTAGTTCCCGATGCCCCCGGTACGGAAAGGTAGCCCGGTGACGACGCACGTGTCGCGACGAATTTCTCGGCTTCTTGCCGGGAGCGTCCTTGCCGCCGTTTTGGCAACCACGTTGTCTTCGTGTGCGCCTCCGCCGAGTGACTCATCGGGTGACGACTATTACGCCCAACAAATCGAGTGGACGCCGTGCGGCGATTCCCTGACCTGCACCACGGTGGTCGTTCCGACTGACTGGTCCGACCTCCTGTCGGCACCGATTTCCCTATCTCTTGTTCGCCACTCTCCCTCAACCGGCACATCGCAGGGTTCTCTCTTCGTCAACCCCGGGGGTCCGGGCCAGAGTGGTGTGGCACTGGTTCGCGATGGCGTGACGGACGCGGTGGATGAGGGACTCGCGGCTGCCTATGACATCATCGGTTTTGATCCGCGGGGTGTGGGCGAATCGACACCGGTAACGTGCACGGCCGACGCGAGCGAGCTTGATTCCTTTCTCTATGACATCACGCCGGGAATTCGGGGCAGTGACGACTGGCTCACCGCCAAGAAGGCAACCGCACAGAAGTTCATTGACGGGTGTCAGGAGTTCACCGGCGAACTCCTTCAGCACCTGGACACACTGAGTGTCGCCAAAGATCTCGACGTGATGCGGGCTGCAGTGGGCGACGAGAAACTCAACTATCTCGGCTATTCGTATGGCACCTTCATCGGCGAGGTATACGCGCAGGAGTTTCCTCAGAACGTTGGACACATGGTTCTTGACGGTGCCGTCGACGCGTCGGCCGAGGGGCCTGAGGGTGGCGATCAGGCGGCCGGCTTCGACATGGCGCTGGGTAACTGGATCGTGTGGTGCCTCGAGCAGTCAGATTGCCCCCTCAGCGGAACGCCAGAAGATGCCGCCACGCAGATTTCCGACATGCTGGCCGCTCTCGACGAGAATCCACTTCCCACGAGCGACGGACGACTCGTGGGCGGCGATACGTTTGCTTCAGGCATCACGTCGGCCCTTTACTCTCCCGACACCTGGCCCGACCTGACCGACCAGTTTCGCGGATACCTTTCCGGTGATGTTGATCCGGCCATTGCGCTTGCCGACTGGTACAACGGGCGAAATGACGATGGCACCTATGACACAAACGACACCGAGGCCTTCCTCGCCATCGGTTGTGCGGATACCCCGGCCAGTGACGAATCAACGTGGGCCGAAACCGCACAGGTGCTCGCCGAGGCAGCTCCGATTCTCGGACCCTATTTCGCCTACACGGATGTGCTCTGTTCGCTGTGGCCCCATCCACCGGTTTTTGCGTCAGCCGGCATGAGGCCAACGGGCGATGCACCCATCATCATTATCGGAACCACCGGCGACCCCTCAACACCCATTGAGTGGGCGCAGGGAGTGGTCGAGAGTTTGACGGATGGTCGACTCATTACCTACAACGGAGAGGGCCACCTGGGTTACAACCGAGGTGACACCTGCGTGAACTCGCTGGTAGACGCCTTCTTCATTGATGACGTGGTTCCGCCCGAAACGTCGACCTGCTAGCCCTAGTCTGTAATCGTCGGACGCGCTCGGGTCCGGACCCTAAGGAGCACACATGACGCGCATCACCATTTTGGGTCTCGGCACCATGGGTGTGGGCGTTGCCGGTCGGCTCGCGGACGCCGACACCACGCTGACTCTCTGGAACCGCACGCCGGGTGTCCACGAGGCTCTGTCGTCCCGCCCGAATGTTGAGGTCGCGGAATCACTTGCGACGGCGGTTTCTGACGCAGATGTTGTGTTGTCTTTTCTGACCGATGACGACGCCTCACGTGAGGTGTGGGCGACCGCCTATGCCTACTGCGCGCCGGCAACTCTGGTGGTGGAGTGCTCGACGGTTTCGCCCGAGCGTGCCGAGGAGTTTGTTGCTGAGGCCACGGCCTCGGGTTACTCGGCCGTCGTCGCACTGATGGTGGGCTCCAAGCCGCAGGCTGAGAGTGGGACGCTGACGTTTCTCACTGGCGGGGACGAGACCGCAGCCACAACCGTGGCGACACTTCTTGACCCGGCCAGCTCTTCGGTGCGTCACGCGGGGAGCCCTCGCTCGGCGGCCATCCTCAAGCTCTCCATCAATACGCTCCTCGCCACACAGCTCGCTACCATGGCCACGCTCAAGAAGGTCACGGAGAGCGCTGGAATGCCGGACGCTCTCGACCTCGTGACCGACATCCCCGCGTTTTCGCCTCTCGCGGTGGGGCTGCTGGCGCGCATGCGTTCCGGTGACTTCTCGCCGAACTTCAGCGTCGACCTGATCGAAAAAGACTTGGGTTACATGTCGTCATTGGCGATCGACCTGCAGGTCGCCCCGGACGTTGTCGACGCCGTGCGCGCGGTCTTCACGCGGGCATCGGCGCAGGGATTGGGTGACAAGGACTTCTCCGTCATCGGTGCCTAGGTCGGTTCCTGTCGTGAGCCCTTCAGGACTCGCGCGGCGCTGTGGATAGGTCACCTCGCTGACAGCGGTTCTGGAGAAGACTCACCGGACGAACAATTCGGTGAGGAGACTCCATGGTCCAGAAGATTTTCCACCTCTCTCGTCGCGCGCGGCGAGTATTGGCAAGTGAACGGGGTGACGTACCCGGTTG
>CANFVD010000036.1 GCA_947450345.1 Actinomycetota bacterium | reverse complement strand
CAACCAAGATGGGCTTGCTCGAGGCCAAGACCTCTGCGGCGAATGTCGAATCTGTTACGGGGCGAGCCGAGGACATGGTGTCTCCTTTGGTGGGCGGTGCGTGATTAGGACGAACTGGCCTGTGCCAGCAATTCTGCCGGAAGAGCGGCCAAAAAGTGCTCGGTGTCGAGAGCGGCAACGGTGCCGCTTCCCGCTGCGGTAATGGCTTGACGGTAGGTGGGGTCGATGACGTCGCCGGCGGCGAAAACTCCCGGCAGTGACGTGCGGGACGAGCGTCCGTCGACAGCAATCGTGCCCTCTGTCGTGAGATCCAATTGTCCGTGTACGAGATGCGTGCGCGGGTCGTTGCCGATGGCAATAAACAGGCCGTCGAGCGCGAGCTCGCGCGTCGATCCGTCAACGGTGTCGGTGAGGGTTACGCCGGTCAAGGCAGCTTCGCCGTGGAGAGCCGTCACGGCCGCGTTCCAGAGAAACTCAATCTTGGGGTCATTGGCGGCACGGTCCTGCATGATTTTGGAAGCGCGCAGGGTGTCTTTGCGGTGAATGACGTAGACCTTGTCCGCAAAGCGCGTAAGGAATGTGGCCTCTTCCATCGCCGAATCGCCGCCGCCAACAACGGCGATGGTCTTTTGCCGAAAGAAAAAGCCATCGCACGTGGCGCACCACGAAACTCCGTGTCCGCTTAGGCGGTCTTCGTGTTCAATACCCAGCTTGCGATAGGCGGAGCCGGTCGCGAAAATCACGGCCAGCGCTTCGTGGGTCTCGCCCGATCCCAGGGTCACGCGCTTGATGTCGCCAGTCAGATCGAGCTCCGTGGCGTCATCGAGAACCACTTCGGCACCGAACCGCTCGGCCTGCGCCTGCATGTGCTGCATCAGGTCGGGTCCCATGATGCCCTCGGGAAAACCGGGAAAGTTCTCGACCTCGGTGGTGTTCATGAGCTCACCGCCGGCCTCAACGGAACTCGCGATCACGAGAGGGGCGAGGTTGGCGCGCGCCACATAAATCGCCGCGGTGTATCCCGCGGGGCCGGAGCCGATGATGATGACCTGACGCATTGCTCTTCCTCACTTGACAGTGCCGAGAAACAGGCGAGTTGTGAATCGTGCGACACTGTTACGTTGTAAAAGCGATTCTACGGTCAGATTATTCCGCGGACCTTCGTGAGAGCAGTCGCCGCGCGTCACCCAGTTCCGGAACCCGGAACGCCGCCATGAGCCCCACGTAGGTGAGCGTGACCGCCACTCCGATGATGGCCGTCGCCCCGAGAGCGCTCCCGATGTTTGCCAGCGCCCAGCCCTCGCGCGAATAAGCACCGAGTGCCCACGCTACGGCCATGCCCACACCGGCAGCAATCACGCCGAAGGCACTTGCGGAGAGGAAACTGCGGACCACATTAAAACTCGTCACACCGAGACGACGCCGCACCATGAAGGCTCCGAACACGATCCAGCCAATTGAGGAAACAGACACCGAGGCGGCAATGCCCAAAGCCAGGATGCTGTGGGGAAGAAAAGCACAGCCCACCATCATCGTGGAGAGAACCACGGGTTGCCACATGGTGACCGTGAAGGCGAGGCGACCGTCGTTGAGCGCGAAGAGTGCGCGCTCCAGGATGAAGACGCCACTGTAGGCGGGAAGCCCCACGGCAAACACGGTCAGAATCCACCCCATGGCCCACACGCCCTCGAACGTGTGAGCAAAGAGCGTGGTGAACGGGAGCGCCACACCCATCAAGCCCGCGGCCGCCCAGGACATGAAGTAGCCGACGCGCCGCAACGACTCCCCGGTATCAGCGGCAACGAGGTCGAGCTTGTTGGCGGCCGCGTGGGTGCTCATGCGCGTGTAATAGGCCGTGCCCATGGACACGGCAATAATTGAATGCGGAACCATGAATATCAGCCACGCGTTTTGAAGCGTGAAAACGGAGGCATCGGTACCCGAGGCCAGACCCGCGACGTTGATCTCAATCACACCCTCGACCTGTGTGGCCAGAATCATGGCAAGTGTCCAGCCGGCCATTTTTCCGGTGTCGCGGAGTCCCACGCCACGCCACCGGAAGTCCGGACGATATTTCAGGCCAATACGTCGCCAAAAGAATGCCAGCAACAGTGCCTGCACAGCGACGCCCGCGGTTGCGGTGCCGGCAAGCCAGGCGACCATGTCGGGCGTCCAGTCAGTGACGCTGCGGATGCCGGCGCTGTCTGCTCCGAAGAGGGCAATGAAGAGGGAGAGCCCGATGATGCCAATGACATTGTTCGCCACGGGAGCCCAGGTGAAGGGCCCAAACGTACCTCGGCCATTCAGGATTTCTCCCAGCAACGCGTAAAGCCCGTAGAAGAAAATCTGAGGCAAGCACCAATAAGCAAAGGCACTTGCGAGCGCGAGCTGGTCGCTCGACCAGGAGGCGGCGTAAACGCGCACGAGGAGAGGAGCCAGCAGGGTGGCGACGAGAGCCGCCGACGTCATAATCACGAGCGCGATAGTGACCAGCTTGTTGATGTAGGCCGCGCCCCCGTCTGTGTGCACGGCTGAACGCACAATGGCGGGGACCAGTGTTGCGGAGAGAACGCCACCGGCCACGATGGCGTAGATGGCATTCGGCATTTGGTTGGCCACGGCAAAGGCATCGGCGCCGGCGCTCGCGACGACGCCCAACGCCTGAGCCAAAATAATTGCCTTCACGAAGCCCAGGCCTCGCGAGACGAGAGTGCCCGAAGCGAGGAACATGCTTGCCCGCCCGATGCTCGACCCAGACACTTAGGCGTCCTCCGTTTGGCGGCGCTTGAGAGTTCGAACCACGCCAGCGGCAACGAGCCCGACAAAGACCAAACCGAAAATGACGAGGCCTACCGTCTCCCAATCGGCGTGAACGTTGATGGTGAGAGCGCGGATCACGCCGACGGGCATTCCCGAGGTGGAGGTGAGCCACGTGTCGACCACAACGGTTCCGTTGCTGACCTGGGCTTCAGCAGAGAAGCGAGCCACGGCCTGTGCGCGGGATTCCACCTTGACGGTCACCGGTTCGCCAACCGAAACACTGTTGTTACGGGGGTCGGCCATGACGACAACCGTCACGGGTGTGGCGAGACCATTCTCGACCGCGATGGGCAGCGTGGCACTCGACCCGATCATGTTGATGTCACTGTCGGTGGAAACCCGAACGCTGTTCAACACCTGAGACATGCCGGCAAGGGTCTCGTCCACGCGGCCGGGCCATTTATCCGAGCCGGCGAGACCGACGGCAAGGCCGGCCATAATCGAGCGCGCTGACGGGTCGGTGACCACGTCGGGCTCTTGGGCAATCGTGGCGAAGGCGCTGACCGCGTCATTCTTTTGCAAGAGCTGAGCAATCATCTCGAGCCGCTCGGGTGCCTCCGTGTGCTCAGCGAGTGTCGCGTCGACCGCGGGAATGGTGGCAACATCCGACAGTCCCTGCGGACGCACCCACGCGATTTCTTGGAGAGCCGTGAGCGTGCGATTGAGGTTTGCCACGGCGGCGGCATCGCCCGAACGGCTCAGGGTGGCGATGGTGGCGTGCTGCGTGGTCGGGTCGGTGGCAAACGCGGACAGCCGCACAACAGCATCGGCGATGCCGCCGTTCCACTGTTTGTCCGTGGTCGCGCTGGCCGCGCGGCCGAGCGCCTCACTCACACCGTCGTTACTGATGAGTGCGGGGAAGCCCGCGACGCGAGCCGAGGTGACTGACCCCCATCCATCTTCGACGTTGCCCGACGACAGCATGACCGACGTGAAGCCGTCTGGCGGGAGGGCGCCCAGCGCCGGAGCATCCACCGAGTTAGCGAGCGGCCAGGCCAATCCCACGGTCGACGGAGTCCAGCCGTTTACCACCGGAGCCGCTGCGCTCGACGTGGGAGCGGGCGTGCTGCTGGAGTTCGCCGCGCTCGCACTCGCCGAGGGAGTGCTGGTGATTGTCGACGTTGCTGCCTCCGGGGAGATCGAGGCAAGAGCGACCTCGACGTCACCGCTGGCATCCCGCGATCCGGATCTCAGTAACTGCGTGGCTCCGGCTTGAATCTGGCCCGCGAGATCGGCGTCACCATAGGCGGTGAAGAAGGCTTCGCGCTGTCCGGCCACGAGGTTTTGCCACCACTCCACAGCGCGGCCGACCGCCGTCCCGCCGGCCGCTAGCGACACGGGGATTCGTGGGTCAATGGCGAGGGTGGCAAAGGTACTGCGGGTCTGGCCGGCAACGGCGTTGAGGCCCCCGCCCGAGGAGACGAGAGTTGACAGCGCTGTCGCGCCGATTGTTTGTCCGGGCTGGTCGGGCGCCACGACCGGCACGACAACGGCCAACGCGGTGGTCGTGGGGGCGATACCGCTGGCATAGACAAGCGCGGTGTGGTGTCGAGCAAGCGCGCCGGAGTCTCCATCGACGGTCACCAACAGCGCGCGTGGCCCCCACGAGTCGTCCCAGCCAGCCCGCGCGATGTCGAGAGGAATCGACACGGTCGTTCGCTGCCCGGCCGACAGCGCAGAAATGTTGCCGGACCCCAGCCCACTACCGCGCGCGGCCGTGGAGGTGGACAGCCAGCGCTCGAGCCCGCCCACCGTTGTGACATCACTGTCGACGGCGACCACCGAGACGGACGTTGCGGCGAGATCTAGCCCGGAATCATTGGCCACGTCGACTGTCAGCGTGGGTGAGGAACCGGGGCCCACGATGCCGCGATCCGACAGTTGCGACGTCAGAGAGAGTCCGTCCAGCACGGCCGCTTCGCCGGGGCTCATGGCGCCAAGCGGGGCGGTGGCCATCAGAATCAGACCGGCAACGAGTGCGCTCGCCGAAAGCGAAGTGAAGCGTCGCCGCCCACGCGCATCTGAGTGACCCGCTCGCATGAGGGCAATTCTAAGCGAGGGCACGCGAGCGACGAGGGACCGCACCCGTAGAATCTGTGATGTGCACAGCGCAGCGGAGGCTCTCAACGTCATTCGAGACCTCAGCCAAACGCCCGCCGTGGCGGTACTGGCTCAAGCTTTTCACGCCGCCAACCACGAACTGGCTCTCGTGGGCGGTCCCGTGCGAGACGCCTTTCTCGGTCGAGGGATCAATGACCTTGACTTGACGACGTCGGCACGGCCGGACGAGATTCTTGCTCTCGTCGAGCCACTCGCCGAGGCCGTGTGGGATATCGGCCGCGATTTTGGCACGGTGGGCGCCCAGATCAAGGGCGAACGCGTTGAGATTACGACCTATCGGAGTGACGCCTATGACGGCGCTTCGCGCAAGCCGTCCGTGGAGTTTGGCGATTCCCTCGAGGACGACCTCCGCCGACGTGACTTCACCGTCAACGCCATGGCGGTCATGCTTCCCCAACTGACGCTGGTCGATCCTCACGGCGGCATTGATGACCTCGTTGCTCGGCGCCTGGCCACGCCAGCCCCTGCCGAGGAGTCGTTCGGTGATGATCCGCTGCGCATGATGCGGGCGGCGCGTTTCGTGTCCCAGCTCGGGTTCTCTCTCGATGAGCACGCCGAGTGGGCCATGGCAGAGCTCGCCCCCGCCATCGAACGCATCTCGGCCGAACGTGTCAACGACGAGCTGGTCAAGCTCCTTGCCACCGATAATCCCGTTGAGGGCATCCGTCTGCTGGTCAGCACCGGCATCGCCGACCGCGTGATGCCCGAGGTGTCGGCGCTCCGCCTCGAGGTAGATGAACACCACCACCACAAAGATGTTTACGAGCACAGCCTCACGGTGCTTGCCCAAACAATCGACCTCGAACACCAGCGCCACCCCGGCGCACCGGCAGACGTACCGCTTCGCCTGGCCGCGCTCCTCCATGACATCGGGAAGCCCGACACACGCCGTCTCGAGGCGGGCGGAACGGTGACGTTCCACCACCACGACATGGTGGGTGCCAAACTCGCCACGAAGCGCCTCAAGGCGTTGCGGTTCGACAAAGAGACCACGGTCCACGTGGCTCGCCTCATCGAGCTCCACCTCCGCTTCTTTGGATACTCGGAAGGTGCGTGGAGCGATTCAGCGGTGCGACGGTATGTGCGGGACGCGGGTGACCAACTTGAGCGCCTCCACATTTTGACGCGAGCCGATGTCACCACCCGCAACACGCGAAAGGCCGACCGGCTTGCCCACGCCTACGACGACCTCGAGCGGCGCATCGCCGAACTCGCGGAGCGGGAAGAAATCGATGCGGTGCGGCCCGATTTGAACGGCGAGCAGATTATGCAGATCTTGGGGATTCCTGCCGGTCGGGTTGTCGGACAGGCCTACACGTTCCTTCTCAACCTGCGACTCGACGAGGGACCACTGGGCGAAGACGAGGCCACCCGCCGCCTGCGGGCCTGGCACGATTCGCTTGCCAGCAACGAATCCGGCTAAAATTGCGAAGTTACCCGTAAGCCACGTCAGTGGCCACTTCGGGTGGCGTATGTGCAACCCTCCTGCTGCAGAAATCCTGTAGCCGTTTAGTCCGAAGGAGGCGGGTTAGTCATGCATCAATATGAACTCATGGTCATCCTCGACCCCGAGGTTGACGAGCGCACTGTCGCTCCCAGCCTGGAGAAGTTCCTGAATGTCATCACGAACGACGGTGGAACCGTCGAGAACGTTGACATCTGGGGACGTCGTCGCTTGGCCTACGAAATCAACAAGAAGGCCGAAGGCATCTACGCCGTCGTGAACTTCACCGCTGCGCCCGCATCGACCACTGAGCTGGATCGCCAGCTCAAGCTGTCGGAAGCGGTTATGCGCACCAAGGTGCTGCGCGCTGAGGAGGCCATCGCGATGGTTGCCGCAGAGGCGGTACGCGTTGAGGCCAAGGCTGCTCGCGCCGCTGCGGCTCCCGCTAAGGCAAAGGCGTAGGTCCATGGCCGGCGAGACCATCATTACGGTTGTGGGAAACCTCACTGCCGATCCCGAACTGCGCTACACGCAGAACGGCTTGGCGGTCGCCAACTTCACCATCGCTTCGACGCCGCGTAATTTCGATCGCGCGAGCAACGAGTGGAAAGACGGTGAAGCGCTCTTCCTGCGCGCCAGTGTGTGGCGCGAGTTCGCCGAGAACGTTGCGGGCACGCTCACCAAGGGCATGCGCGTGATGGCAACCGGCCGACTCAAGCAGCGCTCCTATGAAACAAAAGAGGGCGAAAAGCGAACGACAATCGAACTCGAAGTTGACGAGATTGGCCCTTCGCTGCGTTACGCCAAGGCCACGGTGACGCGTCAGGCGTCGTCGGGTCGCACGGGCGGTGAAGATGCCTGGGCATCGGCACCCGCTGCAGTGTCCGGCGGAGCGGACCCCTGGGCTACGCCCGGTGTGCCCGCAGACGAGACCCCGTTTTAGTAGACCTTGAGGAGCGCCTGGCGCGTTCCGCGAAGAGAAAGTAAGAGAAAAAAATGGCTGGAAAGTCAAGCGGCGACCGCCGCAAGCCGCTCCGCGGAGGCAAGGGCGCTAAGGCCCTCGCTCCCGCAAAGGCGATTCGCGTTGGCGTGATCGACTACAAAGATGTCGCCACGCTGCGCAAGTTCATTTCCGAGCGCGGAAAGATCCGCTCGCGTCGCATCACGGGAGTTTCCGTGCAGGAGCAGCGTCTTATCGCTCGCGCCGTGAAAAATGCCCGCGAGATGGCTCTGCTGCCTTACGCTGGCGCCGGACGCTAGGAGGAGACACCATGTCAAAACTCATTCTGACCAACGAGGTCTCCGGCCTCGGTTCGGCTGGCGATGTCGTTGAGGTGAAGAACGGTTACGCACGTAACTATCTGATCCCCCAGGGCTTCGCAGTTGCGTGGTCGCGCGGTGGCGAAAAGCAGGTCGAACAGATTCGTTCGGCCCGTGTTGCTCGCGAACTCGCGACTCACGAAGAAGCCCAGGCCCTCAAGGACAAGCTCGAGAACGCCGTCATCAAGCTCGCCGTCAAGGTGGGACGCGATGGTCGCCTCTTCGGATCGGTCAAGACCGGTCACATCGCCCAGGCGGTGGCAGAGGCCGGTATCGGTGACATTGACAAGCGCAAGATTGAAATCCTTGTGCCCATCAAGTACACCGGAAACCACGAAGCAACCGTTCGACTTCGTGACGAGCTCGTGGCTACCATCACCCTTCAGGTGGTTGCAGCGAAGTAGCACACTCACACACAAGCGGGACAAAAACTCTAGGGTTTTTGTCCCGCTTTTTTATGTTTTGAGTAAAGAATTCCACAAGCCTCAAGAATTCCTTGAAGGATGATTCAATCCACAGTTGGGGAAAAGTAAAACCACAGGTCAGAACATGTTTAACTGGCCAAAATATCTTCACCGTGCACGGGTTATCCCCATGTTCATGAACAGCTTTTGGGCGATTTTGGGCGAGTCATCCACACACTTATCCACAGGGTCATTTGGTGGCGCGACATCCCGTTCCTAGAGTGTGCAGAGGCGTGGCCCCGCGGGTCGTTCCGATCGACTGTCCGTGGTCAGGAGTAAGCCTGTACTAGGACCACCAACTCTGTGAGGCGAAAGGAATATCCGTGTCGATTGCACATCTCGGACTCGCCGCAGAGGCCCCCGAACGCGGCAACGAGCGCGTGGCTCCACACGACATGCTCGCGGAACAGAGCACGCTGGGTGGAATGCTGCTCAGCAGCGACGCGGTTGCCGATGTCATCGACGTCGTGCGCGGCAACGACTTCTACTACCCCAAGCACGAAACCATTTACGACGCGATTCTGTCGCTCTACTCGCACGGTGAACCCACCGATGCCATCACGGTCGCCGACGAACTCACCAAGTCGGGATCTTTGGCGAAGGCGGGCGGCGCAGATTACCTGCACACGCTGACGTCGATTGTTCCCACAGCGGCCAACGCCGGCTATTACGCAGCGATTGTTGCCGAACGCGCCTTGTTGCGGCGTTTGATCGATGCGGGCACGCGCATCGTGCACATGGGCTACTCGGGCGAGGGCGATGCGATCGACCTGGTCAACAACGCCCAGGCCGAGATTTATGGCGTCACCGGCATGGCCGAAGCCGAAGACTATGTTCCGCTCAACCTGGCCGTGACGACGGCGATTGACGAAATTGAAGCGGCGCGTCACCGCGACGGCAACATGACGGGAGTCCCCACGGGATTCCGTGACCTCGACGAACTCACCAACGGACTTCACCCCGGGCAACTCGTCATTGTGGCGGCTCGGCCCGCCTTGGGAAAGTCCACCCTCGCCCTCGACATCGCTCGCTCGGCGTCCATCAAGCACAACCTGCCCACCATTTTCTTCTCGCTCGAAATGGGCCGCAGCGAGATTGCGATGCGCCTGTTGTCGGCCGAGGCATCGGTGCGGCTCGAAAACATGCGCAAGGGAACCGTCGACAATCGTGATTGGACGGCCATTGCCAGTACGCGCGGTCGCATCAACGATGCTCCGCTCTTTATCGATGACAGCCCCAACATGACGCTGGTGGAGATCCGCGCCAAGTGTCGCAAGCTCGCACAGCGCGGCGGGCTCAAGCTCATCGTGATCGACTACCTCCAGCTCATGACGTCGGGCAAAAAGGTCGAGAGTCGCCAGCAAGAGGTGAGTGAGTTCTCTCGTGCACTGAAACTTCTGGCCAAAGAACTGCAGGTTCCCGTTGTGGCCCTTTCTCAGCTCAACCGTGGTCCCGAACAGCGCTCAGACAAGAAGCCTGCGCTCAGCGACCTGCGTGAGTCTGGATCGCTTGAGCAAGACGCCGACGTCGTCATTCTCTTGCACCGCGAGGCACTGGGGGAGCGTGACCACCCCCGGGCGGGAATGGCCGACTTCATCGTGGCCAAACACCGTAACGGTCGCACCGACACCATCGAGGTGACATTCCAAGGTCACCTGTCGCGCTTCGCCGACGTGGCCAACCCCACCAAGTAGAACTGGGCTAGGGAGCCGGGTCAGCGCGCAGGATCAGCGCGCCTGGTCAGGGCACCGGAGCAGTGTCGCCCACCCGCGCAGCCCCACGTAGACTGGATCCAACCCTTCGGTTCACTTATGACTGACGACACACATCTCGCCCCCCTCCTCGGCTTTGGCCTGATACTTCAGGCAATCCCGGCCCTCGTGGGCGCCGCCGTCATCACGTTCTCTTCCGACCATTCGCCCCTCGTTGGCCTCGTGGTCTTTGCGGGTGTGGCATTCCTCATGGCCGGTGGCCAGTTGATGTCGGCTGTAAGCGTCGCGGCGTGGCCTCGTGCCCGCGCCGCGATGGGAGTCCAAGCGGTGTCGAGCATTGTTGCCGGTGGTGTTGCAGCCGCGTTTCTCGGTGGCGAACGTTTCTCGCTCACGGTGTGCGTGAGCATTTGGGCAGCCGTGGTGGCCCTGACATCGGGACTTGCCGGATGGTTCATCACCGATCGCAGTGTCGCGCGTGAATTCTTGGTGATCACGGGCCTCGCCGGCCTTCTCGCCATCGTCGAAGCGGCGCTCCCGCTCAACGATGTTTATGCCGTGGGGCTACTGGGCGCCTTCTTTGCCGTGTTCGGCGTTTTTACCGTTATCGCTGGTGTGAGCATTCGTTCTAGTTCGCGACGCACCGCTCAAACCGAGGAGAAAAAATGACAACATCACGCCGGGATCGCATGCGCCCCTTTGAGCTCGTTGGCGTTGCCCTCATCGTCGGCATTTTCATCGGCCTTGTCGTGTTGATGTCGACCCGCGACCTCACCGTTTCCGCTGTCTGGCTCGGTGTCGGCTTTATCGCGATGCTCGTGATCTCGGCCACCGTGGTGTTGATGATTAAGCCGCGCAAGGACGAACTGGCCGATATCGAGGAGCTTGACGCGACTCCGAAGACAAAGGCTCCCGGGGAGACGAAAAAGAAGTAGTTAGCTCAGGTCGGCGTTCATAAAGCGAACGAGTGCCGCCGAGTCGCCCACGTAGGTCGCGGGGGTGAGCGCCGACAGACGGGCCTTGGCTTCGTCAGAAATCTCGAGGACTGAGACGAATTCCGCCAGGGCCTCTGCGGTCACGCGCTTGCCGCGCGTAAGTTCTTTGAGCAGGGCGTAGGGATCGCTGATGGTTGACCGGCCGGCGACAACCTCCGCGCGAATGACCGTTTGAATGGCCTCACCCAAGACCTCCCAGTTGGCGTTGAGGTCAGCGGCCAGCGCTTCCTCCGCGACGTCGAGCTCCGTGAGGCCGCGGGTAATGTTCTCGAGCGCCAGGAGCGAGTGCCCCAGCGCCACGCCGATGTTTCGCTGCGTCGTCGAGTCGGTGAGATCGCGCTGCATGCGGCTCGTCACGAGAGTGGCAGCGAGGGAATCGAGCAGAGCGCACGACACCTCGAAGTTGGCCTCGGCGTTTTCGAAGCGGATGGGGTTGATCTTGTGCGGCATGGTGGACGAACCGGTGGCACCAGCCTGGGGGATTTGACGGAAGTAACCCATCGAGATGTAGGTCCAGATATCGGTGGCCGCATTGTGCAGGATGCGATTGGCGTGGGCAACGCGCGCATACAGCTCGGCCTGCCAGTCGTGTGATTCGATTTGCGTGGTCAGCGGGTTCCAGCTCAGCCCCAACGATTCGACGAACGCGCGACTGAGTGCCGGCCAGTCGGCGGACGGATCGGCAACGCGGTGTGCGGCGAAGTTGCCCGTGGCGCCACTGAACTTGCCGAGATACTCGCTCTCGGCGATTTGTTGCCGAACCCGGTCAAGACGGTAGACGAAGACGGCCATTTCCTTACCCAGCGTGGACGGAGTGGCCGGTTGTCCGTGCGTGCGCGAGAGCAGGGGAGTCCCGGCATGTTCCGTGGCGAGAGAGCGGAATCCCGCGGTGGCTCGCTCGAGGGCGGGAGTCCAGACGGACCGAACCGCGTCCCGCACAGTGAGGGCGTACGACAGGTTGTTGATGTCTTCACTGGTGCAGGTGATGTGGGTGAGCTCGCTCAGGTGAGCCAGGCCATCCGCCTCCATCCACGAACGAACCAGGTATTCCACGGCCTTCACGTCGTGGCGGGTGACCGCTTCGAGTTCTGCCAGCTGATCAATTTCGGACTGGCCGAAGGTCGTTACGTGTCCACGCAGTGTCGATTTCTGAGCCTCACTCAGGGGAGCGGCACCAAAGAGTGTGTGTTCGGCGAGGAAAATGATCCATTCCACCTCGACGTGCGTGCGTGCTCGGTTGAGGCCGGCCTCTGACAGGTATTCTCCCAATGGGCTCGCAGCCTCGCGGTAGCGGCCATCGAGCGGGCTGAGAACCTGAGGAGGCAACGTCATGCTTCCATTCTCCCACGACCGGGTTGCTCCCCGGGTTGTGAACAGGCGGTCGATACACGGGAATCGGTTCACTTTCCGAGGCGCATAATTTTTGCGTGTTCTCCTCCGGATCGCCTGAAATGCTCCTCCCCGCGGGGCCGGGCGTGTTTGGCGACAACCTTCTCGGCCAGCTTCGTCACACGGCCATGCTTCGCGATCTTGGCGAACTGACCCACCTTGGCGAGGCGCTGGGCGAACTCGCGCGCCGGGCCTCCGCGTTGGCCGGCGAGAACCCCGCCTGGCTCGCACCGTCGCAAGCGGTGGTCGCCCAGCGCCTTACCGAATCAGCTCGCACACTTGACGAGTGCAGCCAACTCATCCTGCGACACCGAGAGGCGGCCCTGAGCACGGCCGGCGGATGACCGACGACACTGTGCCCGTGGGCAATCTGGCCATCAGCACCGACGCGGTTGCCGAGTTTGCACGACGACTTGACGAACTGGCAACCGACATCGATGCCTGGGTGATTCGTGCGCGAATAAGCGCGGATAACTCGATGTCGGCTCATCGGGCCGTCCTCTCGACGGCTACTCAGCGCTGTGCGGCGGTAGCCGAGCAATTGCATGTGGATGCCACCCGTGCTCACCGGGCGGCGAGATCTTATGATTCCCACGAGTCGTGGTGGGCTGGCAGTGCTGGCTGGGGCGCCGTGGTTGTCTCCGGAATTGCCGCCTTCGTGTCCCCCACCAGCACCCACGTGTCGGCATTTCGACGCAGTATGACCGGCGTATTGCCGTTGGCTGCCGGCCTGGTCACTCCCACGGCCGCGGTCCTTCGCGCGGGAGGAATTACCGGTTCGCCATTGAGTGTGCGACCCACAGCCCAAAATTCGTGTCGCGCGCCGACGTCGTTTGACGAGGCCGTCGCCCGAATACCCCTGGTAGCCCCGGGTCAAGCGCAGGTGCGCATTGAGAAGACACCGTCGACTGCCGTCGTTTATATTGGCGGCACGGTGACGGGGGAGCCATTTGGCGGCCGTGAGCCGTGGGACATGTCGTCGAACGTTCTCGCCATGGGCGGCCAGATTTCGGATAGCGAACGGGGAGTGCGACAGGCGATGAACGCGGCGGGAGTGGCTGGTTCGGATCGCATCGTGATCGTGGGTCACTCGCAGGGCGGCCTCCTGGCCCAGCGAATTGCGGCCGATCCCTCCCTGAGTGTCCGCGATGTGGTTCTCGTGGGTTCACCACAGTCGCCCGAGGGCGTGCCCGCACACGTGCATGTCGTAGCGCTCGAAAACAGGAACGACCCCATCCCCGCGCTCGGCGGCGCAGACTCGCACACTCGTGCCGATGTCACTGCGACGCGAACATCGCCGGCAACTCCTGGCGATGCGCTCGCCGGACACCACCTCGAGGCGTATCGTGAATTGGCCCGGGAGCTCGATGCGTCAACAACCCCGGCGGCAACGAGTGCTTACAACCAGATATTTTCAGCCGAGGCAGGCCCGTGTGAGGCCACAGACTGGCGCGTTGATCGGCTCCGAAAAAACTAAGCGCGGTTGGGGCGGAGTAACAGACCCAACAACCACGAAATGATTCCGAGGATGATGGCGCCCCAGAAACCCGCCCAGAAACCGTCGACCTGAAGGCCAAAGCCCACGAGCGAGCTGAGCCACGAGACGAAGAGCAGGAGAAGCCCGTTAACCACGAGTGCCAGGAAGCCCAAGGTCAGAATGAAGAGCGGGAACGCGATGATGCGCACCGCGGTCCCAATGGTTCCGTTGACAAGACCGAATACCGCCGCCGTGACGACGAGCGTTGCCACAAATCCCCACAGATTTCCGCCCCCAGCGGTGAGGGGCTGGCCGTTGGCGATGAGCGTGACGCCGATGCCCACAGCCGTGGTGACCCAGAGCGCGATGGCGTTAATGACCGTCGAGAGAAGGAACCTACGCATGTGACTATCATGGCACCACACCGCGACGAAATGGCTCGATTCCGGGTAGGTTTAGGTGATGGCTCACTCGACTCATGACCCCATGGTCCAGCTGCTTGCACCGGATGGCAGCCTGGTCCCATCGGAGCGCGCCGAGGAGTTTCTGCCCTACTTTGAGCAGTTGACCGACGACAACATCAAGCGCTTTTATCGCGACATGGCGGTCATTCGTCGGTTCGACACTGAGGCCACCAACCTCCAACGCCAGGGCCAGCTCGCACTGTGGATTCCGAGCCACGGCCAGGAGGGCGCCCAGGTGGGCTCCGCTCATGCCGTTCGCCCGCAGGACCATGTCTTTCCGGCCTATCGCGAACACGCGGTCGCCATGATTCGCGGAGTCGACGTCTTCGACATCATTCGCCTCGTTCGCGGCCTCACACACGGTGGATGGAACCCCAACGATCCCCGCTTCCGCAATTTTCACATTTACACACTCGTCATCGGCTCCCAGTCGTTGCACGCCACTGGCTACGCCATGGGCGTCAAGTTTGACGGCGCGTACGCCACCGGAAACTACGAAACGGACCAGGCCGTCATCGTCTATTTCGGCGATGGTGCCACGAGCCAGGGCGATGTTCACGAGGCCATGGTTTTTGCGGCCAGCCAGCAGACGCCTCAGGT
>CANFVD010000035.1 GCA_947450345.1 Actinomycetota bacterium | reverse complement strand
TGTGGGCCACGGTGCGACGCATCTCGGCAAAGAAACTCGCGTTTTGGGTGCCCATCGTGGGGTACCTTGCCACGTCAGCCGTCGTTTTTGGCGGGCAGATGATCTGCCTGTTTAGTGATCCCGCATTTGTCGAGACGTTCTGGGCGGCCACGCAGGCGCTCCAGGCGGGCACCGGCAGCGCAACACCCTCGCCGACGAGCACAATTCCCGTCTCGTAGAGTAGATTGTTTTACTAGTGGGGTTCTTTAGAGTGCCCTGCTCGCTTTCTCTCCATCACTCACTAACACCTCACAACAAGAAGGAATCATGAAAAAAATCCTCGTGGGCGCCGCAATCGGCGCCATCGCTCTCGCCGGTGTTGCCGCGGCAGCTCCTGCCAACGCTCTGGCGTGTGGCACCTCAGCACTTCTCGTCAACGGCAGCCCTGATAACGGTGCCACCAATGAACTCACGTGGTACAGCCCCACGGGAACTGTGCTCGAGACCATCCCGATGGGCCCTGACCAGGGCTACGGCGACATCGCCCTCTCGAAGGATGCGCTGACTGTCTACGGTGTTGGCGGCGACGTGGTCGACGTGGTGGATGCAGCTACGGGCACGGTCAAGTCGACCTTCACGCTGACTGGCCCCGCAGCTGGTGTTGGTGGCTGGGACGGCGCAGCCATTCGCCCCGATGGCAAGCTCATTATTGGTTCGAACCAGTCAACGCAGGTCTTTACCGTCGACACCGCAACAGGTGCGTCGACGCTGTTCTTCGACTACACCGACCTCCCTGGAATCATCGACGCGTACACAACTGGTGACTTTGCGACCATGGACAATGGTGACGAAATCGCCTTGGGCTCTCTGGATGATGACTCGACCCAGTACAACGCCATCATTCGTATCCACCCCGACGGTACGGGCATCATTCTGGGCACCGTCAACGAGGCTTGGGGCGCCGGCCGCGTCGATGCCGATCTGCAGCTTGCGGGCCAGGACGGCACCATCCGCAAGATCGCACTGGCTGACCTGCCGACCGTTGCGGGATCATCGGCACTCACCGAAACAGACGTGGTGAACGCCGGAGCAGCGGAATCGCTCTGGGGTGCTGCCGGAACCAAGGACGCGGGAACGCAAGAGTGTGTCACGCTTCCGGACACCGGCCTCAACACCGGCACGGCACTCACTGTTGGTCTCATCGCTGCAGGCCTCGGCCTCGCCGGCGCTGCCAGCATCGTGATTGCTCGCCGTAAGCGCGCCTAGTCACGCAAAACAGATTCGAGGGGCATCGCCGAAAGGCGGTGCCCCTCGGTCGTTAACTGGATGGAGAGATGTCGTCAGTACTGGGAGCAGGCCCGCCGGGAAGGCTCGAGCATGAGTCGGCGCTACGCCTGGCGGCTGGGGCGCAGCTCTTTGGGCAGCGAGAAAATCAGGTCTTCTTCGGCGGTCTTCACTTCGACAACGTCGGTGTAACCGCCGGTAGCCAGCAGTGCCAAGAGCTCGCTGACGAGTTCTTCGGGAACCGACGCACCACTCGTCACACCAACCGTGGCCGCACCGCGCAACCACTCCGGGTCGACCTCGCTCGCGTAATCGACGCGATAAGCCGCGCGCGCGCCGTATTCCAGGGCGACCTCGACGAGTCGCACCGAGTTGGACGAGTTGGCCGAGCCCACCACGAGAACGACGTCGGCATCCGGCGCCACCTTCTTGATGGCCACCTGCCGATTCTGTGTGGCGTAACAGATGTCATCGCTGGGCGGATCCTGCAGATTGGGAAACCGCTCCCGCAGGCGCGCCACGGTTTCCATGGTCTCGTCGACCGAAAGGGTGGTCTGCGACAGCCACACCACGTTGTCGGGGTTCTTGACGGTCACGGTGTCGGCCGAAGCCGGTCCATCAACCAACGTGACGCGCCCAGGGGCCTCGCCCATGGTGCCCTCGACCTCTTCGTGACCCGCGTGACCGATAAACAGGATCTCCACGTTGTCGCGATCAAAGCGCACCACCTCGCGGTGCACCTTGGTGACCAGCGGGCACGTGGCATCGATGGTCTTGAGCGAACGGGCATCCGCCGCGTTGACCACTGCGGGAGAAACACCGTGCGCGCTGAAGACGAGGCGTGAGCCCTCGGGAACCTCGTCGACCTCGTCGACGAAAATTGCCCCGCGCTCCTCGAGCTCGGCAACCACGTGCACGTTGTGCACGATCTGCTTGCGCACGTAGACCGGGGCACCAAAAGAATCGAGAGCCTTCTCGACGGCAATCACCGCGCGATCGACGCCGGCGCAGTAGCCGCGCGGAGCCGCAATCAGGATGCGCTTGGGTCCGGAGACCGTCGCGTCTGTGAGCAACTGCTCGAGTGAGGTCGTACTTCCGCCGCGTCGCGGCATGCCCAGACCCACAGATGAATTCACGACTCAAGTCTACGAGTTGCGCACGGTAACCCCCGCCCGACTGTCTGCGCGCTCGGCTACCCTTGAGACATGACCACCGAAGCCTCGACGCTCGATAAGCCGTGGTCGGTTGCCAATCTGACGGCACAGCTCAAGGCGTACATCGATCGGTTGGGTCTGGTGTGGGTCGAGGGCGAAATCACGCAGATCTCGAATGGCAAGATGGGCCGATTCGGCACACTTCGCGATCTGGCCGAAGAAACGGCGATGGGCTTCTCCATTTGGGCCTCGGCGGCAGATCAGGTGCCGGCCGAGCTCAAGGCCGGTGACCGTGTCATCGCGCTCGCCAAAGTCGACTTCTGGAAGAAGAACGGCGACATCAAGCTCGTCATTCAGCAGATGCGTCACGTGGGCCTGGGCGATCTGCTCGAGAAACTTGAGCAACTGCGCGCCAAACTGGCCGCCGAAGGGCTGTTTGCCCCCGAGCGTAAGAAGCCCCTGCCGTTCTTGCCCGCGCGCATTGGCCTCATTACGGGCGCCGACTCGGACGCCGAAAAAGACGTGCTCAAGAACGCACGCCTGCGCTGGCCGGCCGCGGTGTTCGAGGTCCGGCACACGCCCGTGCAAGGTCCGGAGACGGCACCTCGCGTCATTGCCGCGCTGGCCGAACTCGATGCCATTCCGGAGGTCGAGGTGATCATCATCGCGCGCGGTGGCGGCGACTTCTTGAATCTCCTCCCGTTCTCCGACGAGGCCCTTGTTCGCGCCGTCGCGGCCTGCGAGACACCCGTGGTGAGCGCGATCGGCCACGAGGCCGACCGACCTCTGCTCGACGACGTTGCCGATCTGCGGGCATCCACCCCCACCGATGCGGGCAAGCGCGTGGTGCCCGACATCGCCGAAGAACTGGCCCGCGTGGCCGACGCCCGTGCGCGCCTCCGCAATCGCGTCACCAACATTGTGGCCAACGAGGTGACCCGCCTGGAGCAACTGCGGAGTCGGCCGGTGCTGGCCTCGCACGAGTGGATCACCGATCAGCGCGCCGAAGACATCCTGCGAAATGTGCAACGCGGCCACGGCATCGTGATGCACGCGCTCGACATGGCACGCGCCGAGGCGCAGGGGTTACGTGCTCAACTGCGGTCGCTCTCGCCTCAGCAAACACTCGACCGCGGATACGCCATCGCCCTCACGCTCGATAAGAAGCTGGTGCGCGCCACGGCCGACGCCCCGGCAGGAACCGAGTTGTCACTCATGCTGGCCGACGGACGTCTCGGGGCAACAAGTACGGGCGCCGCCACCCAGCCCGACACGAAATAGAATGGGACCATGGCTACCGATCCCGCGAAGCTGAGCTACGAAGAGGCGCGCAACGAACTCGTTCAGGTTGTTGCCGACCTCGAGGCGGGAACCGCAACCCTCGAGCAAACCATCGAGTTGTGGGAGCGCGGCGAGGCTCTGGCCGCACGTTGCGAAGTGTGGCTCGTCGGCGCCAAGGAACGCTTGAACAAGGCCAAGGCCGCGAGTGGGGCGTCAGACGCCGTAGCCGTTGAGTCGGCCGAGCCCACGGACGCCTAGCGTGGCCACGCCGAAGGCGCAGAAACCACCGCGCGAAGTTGCCGAGCTGGGTCGCCCCGAGACCCCCGAAGAAACAGCGGCACGCAAGGCCGAGAACTCACGCCTGTATCGCGCCCGCAAGACGGTCAACAATCTCATCTACTCCTTGTTGGCCACCCTCGGGGTTGTGGCGATCATCTTCTTTGCGGTCCCTCGACCCGACGCCCCCAATAATTGGGAAATTGACTACGTGGCCGTGGGTGCCGGGGCGCAATCCTCGGTGGACGGGCCGCTGATTACTCCTGTGTTGCCCGCCGGATGGCGCGCCAACGTCGCCGTGCTCGGGCGAGTCGACGGAATGCCCACGTGGAAGATCAATTTCCTGACCCCGGCGGATGATTTCATCACCTATGAACAGGTCTTTGGCGCCGCCGAAGCCAACCTCGCCAACCTGCTGGGCGTGCGCACGCGCACCGGTGAGTTCACGTTCGGCACCGGTCAAACATGGAGTGAGTTCGACAACACCTCGGGAACCGACACGGGGGCAGACAAGGATTACGCACTCGCGACGTTCGGAATTAACGATGCGTTCACCCTGCACGGCACCGGAAGCAAGGAAGAATTTGCCGAAGTGGCGCAGGCTATTTCTCGCCAGATTGCGAAGGTGACCCCATGACGCGAATAACTCCCGCCCAGGCCTGGGCCGAACTTCTGCGCGGCAATGAACGCTTCACGGCGGGTCAGCCCGCACACCCGCGGCAAGACATTGAACGCCTGTCCGAACTCAAAGACGCCCAGGCGCCCTCGGTGGCACTTTTTGGATGCTCCGACTCCCGCCTTGCGGCCGAGATCATCTTCGATAAGGGCCTCGGAGACCTTTTCGTTGTGCGGAACGCCGGCCAGATCATCTCCGACTCGGTCATTGGCTCGCTCGAATATGCGGTGGGCGTTCTCGGGGTGTCGCTCATCCTTGTTTTGGGGCACGACAATTGCGGTGCCGTGGGTGGTGCCATCGCACTGCTCGACCCCGAAAACCCCGGATTTCCGCCTCACGTGACCGAGCTGGTGAGCAAGATTACCCCCGCCGTTCGGCGCGTGGCGGGTGCCCAAAAGCTCTTTGGTGCCGACGGCAGTGTCGACTTTGCCGCCATCGACACCATGGAGGTGGGTCGCGAGCACCTGCGTGACACCATCTCGGAACTCCTCGAGACCAGCGAACTCATCTCCGAATCCATCGCCAGCGGTAACCTTGCTGTGGTGGGAGCGAACTACCGCCTCAGTGAGGGCATGGTCGTTCCCGATGTTGTTGTCGGAGTTATCGAATAACCCCCCTCACCCCCTAAGGATTTACCGTGGCGAAAGACCCCCAGTTCCGCGTTGAGCACGACACCATGGGCGAGGTTCTCGTTCCCAAAGATGCCCTCTACGCAGCTCAGACGCAGCGCGCCGTAGAGAACTTCCCCATCTCGGGCACCGGACTCGAATCGGCCCACATCGCCGCCCTGGCGCAAATCAAGAAGTCGGCGGCGCTGGCGAACGCACAGTTGGGAGTTCTCGACTCCAAGATCGCCGAGTCCATCGCCTACGCGGCCGATGAGGTCATCACGGGCAAGTACGACGCCGAATTCCCGGTTGACGTGTACCAGACCGGTAGCGGCACCAGTTCCAACATGAACATGAACGAGGTGCTCTCCACACTTGCCACTCGCAAGCTGGGTAAGCCCGTGCACCCCAACGACCACGTCAACTGCTCGCAGTCGTCCAATGACGTGTTCCCCACCTCGGTGCACGTCGCCGTGACGGGTGCCCTCATTCGCGACTTGATTCCCGCCATGGACTACCTCGCCAAGTCACTCGAGAAGAAGGCCAAGAAGTGGGCCACCGTCGTCAAGTCGGGACGCACGCACCTCATGGACGCCACCCCGGTGACCCTGGGCCAGGAGTTCGGCGGTTATGCCGCCCAGGTTCGTCTCGGCATCGAACGGGTCAAGGCTGCTCTGCCCCGCGTGGCCGAGGTGCCCCTCGGTGGCACGGCCGTGGGAACGGGCATCAACACGCCCAAGGGATTCCCCCAGCTCGTGATCAAGCTGCTCGCCAAAGAGACCAAATTGCCCATCACCGAGAGCCGCGACCACTTTGAGGCTCAGGCCAACCGCGACGGTTTGGTTGAGGCCATGGGCGCCCTGCGCACCATCGCCGTGAGTTACACCAAGATCAACAACGACCTGCGCTGGATGGGCTCCGGTCCCAACACCGGCCTTGCCGAAATTCACATCCCCGACCTGCAGCCCGGATCATCAATCATGCCCGGCAAGGTCAACCCCGTCGTCCCCGAGGCCGTACTCATGGTCTGCGCCCGTGTGATTGGTAACGACGCCACGGTGGCGTGGGCCGGCGCCTCGGGCCTGTTTGAGCTCAACGTGCAGATCCCCGTCATGGGATCTGCCGTGCTCGAGTCGATTCGCCTGTTGGCTGCATCCAGTCGTGTGCTCGCCGACAAGACCATCGATGGCCTCGAAGCTAACGTCAAGCGCGCTCGCGCCATGGCCGAGTCGAGCCCCTCGATTGTCACGCCCCTGAACAAGTTCATCGGCTACGAGGCTGCCGCCAAGATTGCCAAGCACGCCGTGGCCAAGGGGCTCACGATTCGCGAAGCCACCATCGAACTCGGCTACGTTGACGGCACAAAGCTCACCATGGCTCAGCTCGACAAGGCCCTCGACGTTCTGTCGATGACCCACCCGGGTTAACCCTCGCCCCCACGACGCACGCTCATGGGCATCCACGACAAGGTACACGTGCTGTGCGAGAACCGAGCCCAGTGGCGTGCGTGGCTGGCCCAGAATGCGGCCACGTCGACCGGAGTCTGGCTCGTCACCTGGAAGAAAGCCTCGGGTAAGCCGCAACTGTCCTACGACGACGCCGTCAGCGAAGCACTGGCATTCGGCTGGGTAGACAGTCGGCCCGGAACCGTCGATGAGAATCAGACCAAGGGCTACTACTCGCCCCGCAAGTCCACCAGCGGCTGGTCACGGGTGAACAAGAACCGCATCGATGTTCTGCGTGCTGAGGGTGCCATGACGCCTCAGGGCGAGGCGGTCATCGCGGCGGCCGTCGCGAACGGAGCCTGGACAGCACTTGACGACGTCGAGGATCTCGTGGAGCCCACAGAACTCAGAGAACTGCTCGATGCGACGCCGGCCGCCCGCACCAACTGGGACGCGTTCCCCCGAGGGCCCAAGCGCGGAATTCTCGAATGGATTCAACTGGCGAAGCAGCCCGAGACGCGCGCTCGACGCATCGCAGAAACAGCCGAGGCTGCCGCCCGCGGTGAACGGGCTAATCAGTGGAAGCGTCCCGTAACCGACGAAGGTGGCGTCGGCGCGCCATAAGCACCTCGATGGGAAACGGGAGCGACGACAGCGCGACGAAGCCCAGCACGAACCACTCCACGTTCTTCTGCACGTAAGTGATGTTACCGATGGAGTAGCCGAGCGACATCAACACGACGACCCAGGCCACGCCGCCGACGACGTTGAAGAGAAAGTAGCGACGGGCCGTCATGCGCGCGATACCCGCCATGAGGGGAACAATGGCACGAATCACGGGAATGAACCGGGCGAGAATGAGTGCGCGCCAACCGTAGTGCTCAAAAAACGCGTTTGCACGCGTCACCGTGGCCGGGCTAAAGAACCAGTTGCGCTTGCGTTCGAAAACGCGCGGACCCACCTTGGCGCCGACCCAATAGCCCACCTGGGAGCCCGCGATGGCCGCAACCAGCACAATCGGAATCGCGAAGTAGATCGGAAACGTGTGCAGATACGTGGCCAAGGTCAGCCCGAGGATGAAGATTAACGAGTCCCCGGGAAGGAAAGACAAGATGATCGTCGACGTCTCGAAAAAGATGATGACGGCCACGCCAAACACGGCAAAGGCGCCCATCGCCTCGATGAGCGCTTGGGCATCAAGCGGATTGATGCTCACGTACGCCTACCGGCTTCGCCGCGGCAACGACGCGGTCGTAGTGGTCGAGGAGAATGGCGTTGTTCGCATCCCACGATTTTAGTCGGACCGACCGGCGAGCATCCTCGCCCATTCGCGCGCGCAAGCGGTCGTCGGTGAGGAGGTCCTCCACGAACGGGCGGAATGTCTGCGGGCGATGGGGCACGCCGAGGTAGCCGTTCACTCCGGGCTGGATCAGGAATAGCGGGCCGCCCGACGCGGGAGCAACCACGGGCAGGCCCGTCGCCTGGGCCTCTTGAATGGTCTGCCCGAACGTCTCCTCGGCGCCGAAGTGCACGAACACGTCGAGCATGGCGTAGGCGTTTGCTAAGTCGCCACCGCGCAGCGCGCCGAGGAACGTGACGGGCTTTCCCGCGAAGCGCGCTTCGAGGTTCGCGCGCTCCGGACCGTCACCCACAATCACAAAGTGCGTGTTGGGCAAATCCACGAGTGCCTCAAACTGATTGACCTGCTTCTCAGCGGCCAGCCGGCCAATGAAGCCGACGACGCGCTTGTCCCCGGCAATTCGCTTCCGCAGAGCCTTAACCTCGGGCGAGAGGCGGCGATCCGGGTGGAAGAGCTCAAGGTCGACTCCGCGGCCCCACACATTCACGTTCTTCACGCCCAGCTTGGTGAGGTAGGCAGCCGATGCGGGCGTGGGGGCGAGTGTCACGGTGGCAGGAGCATGGATGGCAGCAATCATGCGGTCCACTGCGGGACGGGCGAACTGCATGTTGTAGCGGGCGAGATAGCCGCTGACATCGGTCTGGTACACGGCCACGCTCGGCACGCGAAGCTTGGCAGCGGCGGCGATGGCCTGACCACCCAACCAAAATGGGCTGGCCACGTGAACCACGTCTGGTTCAAACTGCGCCAGTGTTGCGGTGAGATAGGGGTTGGGAAGACCCACGGCAAACTGCTTGAACGGTATGGCGGGGGCTCGGAAGCACTCAACGTTGCCATAGCGGCGCTCGCCATAGGACGGCGAGATGAGCATGGCCTCGTGGCCGGCCTTCTCCAGCGACTCAATAACCCGCAGCACAGAATTCGTGACGCCGTTCAGCGCAGGGAGGAACGACTCGGTGACAATTGCGACGCGCAGGCTCACGAGGCCACCGCCAAAGTTTCAGAGAGCACGGACTCGTCCGAGGCCGTCCACAAGGGGCGAACCTCGGGCGTGTGGTCCTCGGAGACAATCGACCACGGGTGCCCCTCAAGTGATGAAAGTTGCGGGCGCTTGGCCACCACATTGTCGCCGGCGGTGGTGCCCCGCGCAACGCGCGTGAAGAAGGGCGTGACATCGTTCGTCATCCAGAGGAGCCAGTCACTAGCCGTGTGGCGCGCGTTGGCCAGCATCTCGTTCTCGGGCATCAAGATTCGGTCGGTGAGACCCAACAGGTCGGCGGCGTGGTTGGCAACGTAGCTGTGTGCGCCGTGGCCAAAGTGCACGCGATCACGCGCCCACGACCGCACGTCGTGCAAGAGGGACAAGCGGAACAGGTCTATGACACCGCAGTCCATCTCGGCGGCCACGCCCTCGATCATCTCGGTCATGCGTGCGGCACGTCCCCTGCCCGAAGCGAAGGCGCGCACGTGGACGGGATTGATGCTGTTCGCCACGAGAACCGTGGCCCCCGAATCGCGAAGTCGTGACAGTCCGTCGCGATATACGCGTCGGAGTGATGTCCAGTCGATGTCGTTGCGCCACAGGTTATTGCCACCCGCCATCACCGTAACCAAGTCGGGTGAGAGCGCCAGCGCGTGATCGAGCTGAGTCGACATGACGTGTTCGAGCCGTCGTGAGCGAACGGCGAGATTGGCGTAAGCCAAGCTCTCGCCCTGGCGCCCATTCGATTCGTGGACTATCGCCGCGAGGCGATCGGCCCATCCCGCATGGCGTCGATCCCAGTGAAAACGGTCGTCACCGAGGCCCTCTGTGAGAGAGTCGCCGATGGCCACATAGCGTCGAAAGACAGGTGGGGTCACATGTCAATTCACCGCTGAGAAGGTAAACAGATGTCAACACGACACGAAACAGTTGCTAACGCTTTCGTGTCAGGACGGTGCCGTCTGGCTAGTTGCCCTCGAGCAGCTCGGTGACCAGCGCGGCAATAGCCGAACGCTCCGAACGCGTCAGCGTGATGTGTGCGAAAAGCGACTGTCCCTTGAGGCTCTCGATGACGCTGGCCACACCATCGTGCCGACCGACGCGGAGGTTGTCGCGCTGCGCCACATCGTGCGTGAGCACGACTCGAGAGTTCTGACCGATGCGGCTGAGCACCGTGAGGAGCACATTGCGCTCCAGGCTCTGCGCCTCGTCGACGATGACAAACGCATCGTGCAGGGATCGACCGCGAATGTGCGTCAGGGGCAGGACCTCAAGAAGTCCACGCTCGATCACCTCGTCGATGACGTTTTGCGAGACAAGGGCCCCGAGCGTGTCAAAGATGGCCTGACCCCACGGGTTCATCTTTTCGCCCTGATCGCCGGGAAGGTAGCCGAGTTCCTGGCCGCCCACGGCGTAGAGAGGGCGGAAGACCACAATCTTCTTGTGCTGTTGACGCTCCAGAACGGCCTCGAGGCCGGCGCACAGCGCCAGGGCCGACTTGCCCGTTCCGGCACGACCGCCGAGCGAGATGATGCCCAATTGAGGGTCAAGCAACATGTCGATGGCGAGACGTTGCTCGGCCGAGCGACCGTGCAGTCCAAAGAGGTCGCGATCGCCGCGAACGAGGTGGATCTCCCCGTCTGCCACGACCCGACCCAGAGCCGATCCACGCTCCGAGTGGATGACGAGTCCCGTGTTGACGGGCAGTCCAATCACATCGCGCGTGCGCAACTTCTCGGTCTCGTAGAGGTCGGCCATGTCGTCGCTCGAGAGTGTGACCTCTGACGTTCCCAGCCAACTGGGGTCGGTGGCCTGTTCGGCACGGTACTCCTCGGCGGAAAGACCAATGGAGGCAGCCTTGACACGCATGGGCAGGTCCTTACTCACCACCGTGACCTCAAGGCCATCGCCGGCGAGGTTGAGCGCAACGGCGAGGATGCGCGAGTCGTTGTCGCCGAGCTGCAAGCCGGAGGGGAGCACCGCCTGGTTGGAGTGATTGAGTTCCACTCGAATTGAGCCGCCGCCATCGAGCGGGATGGGGAAGTCGAGCCGCTCGTGCTTGATGCGCAAGTCGTCCAGCGCCCGCAGGGCCTGCCGCGCAAAGTAGCCAATTTCCGGATCGTGGCGCTTCTTTTCAAGCTCGCTAATCACAATCACGGGAATCACCACGCTGTGTTCGGCAAACCGAAATAGGGCCGTGGGGTCAGACAGAAGTACCGACGTGTCGAGCACAAACGTGCGCTCGGCCTGGCGACCCTTCTGCTCAGTGGCGGACGATTCCTTCGTGCGGCGCGAGGTTGTCGTTGACGACGTCTGCACACCATCGGGTTGCGGGGTCATGCCATCAAACTACGTCCGGTTACACACCAAGCTGGCGCGCGACACGCCCGGGAGACAGGAGTTTACGAAGTCTTCGAGCGGAGCCGTCGTCGGCCCTTTTGTTAGCTGCCGAAACGGCGCTCGCGACGGGTGTAATCGCGCATGGCGCGAAGGAAGTCGACCTCACGCAGGTCGGGGTACAGCGCCTCCACAAAGTAGAACTCGGAGTGTGCGCTCTGCCACAGCATGAAGTCGCTGAGCCGCTGTTCGCCCGAAGTTCGAATGACCAAGTCCGGGTCCGGAAGTCCGCCGGTGTAGAGATGGTCGCCGATGAGCTCGGGCGAGAGCCGCTCGGCGAGGTCATCAATCTTGCCTCCCGCTTTCTCGTGTTCGCGGATGATGCTGCGCACGGCATCCGCAATCTCGGCGCGACCGCCGTATCCGATAGCGAGATTCACGTGCAGGCCGGTGTTGGTGGCCGTCTCCTTCTCCACCGCAACGAGACGGGCGAGCAGATCAGCGTCCAACCCGTCGTCGCGTCCCACGTGCTTGATCTTCCAGTTGCGCTGGTGTCCGAGGTCTTCGGCCAAGCCCGCGATGATGTCGTAAAGCTCGCGCAGTTCCTCGGGTGGACGACCCGAGAGGTTGTCGGTCGACAACAGGTAGAGCGTGACCATGCCAATGCCGAGCTCGTCGCACCACACCAAGAACTCTGGCACCTTGCGCGCGCCGGCACGGTGGCCGTGGGCACTGCCTTCGAGAGCTCGCTCTTTGGCCCAACGCCGATTGCCGTCCACAATCATTCCGATGTGGTGCGGGAGTCGGGAACGATCCAGTTCCTTGCGAAGCCGGCGCGCATACAGTGAATAGATCAGGCCGGGTTGAACCTGGCGATCAGGCATGGCACCCCCGCGACGGCACGGTAACCCCACACACGGACATGACGAACCGGCCTACTTCGTGCTCGCTGCGGCCTGCTCGGCGTCGAGTTTGGCCTCGATTTCTGCCCGGTAGCGCTGCCGGCGAATGCGTCGCACCATGTCCCAGACCAGCAATACGGTGACAACCCCCACAAAAAAAGTTGCGATGAATCCCACAACACCCGGCGTAACGAGGTCGGGGTTGATGGCGGTATCTACAGCGAAGAACACAAGCGATCCTCTCTCGCGGCGGGGCGGCTAGCCTTATAGGACAAGCCTACCCGGCGCTCAGTGTGAGAAGAGAGGGCGTGACCCGTGTCAACACCGACTATCGACCAGCGTTACGGTCGCACCGCGTCGCCGCGACGTCGCAGAGCCATTGTGGTGTCGGTCATTGCGGTCGTGGTTGCCCTGGCCATCGGTTGGTTTATCTGGGCCAACCCGATCGGGGTCGGGCCGGTAGCCGTTGCTCGCGACACAGGATTCATTCTTGAAGATGACCGGGTGACGGTGATGTTCGACGTCACGTTCACGCCGGAACACGCCGGGGCGTGCGCCCTTCAGGCTCTCGACAAAGGGTTTGCCATCGTGGGCTGGAAAGTGGTCACGTTTGAGGCGGTCAGCGAGGAAACGCGCAGCAACAAAGTCACGTTCCGCACCACATCGCCGGCCGTGACCGGTTTGGTCTCTTCCTGCTGGCTCACCTAGTCTCTCTATATGGCTGACCAGACCACACCCTTCCTTACTCAAGAGGCGTATGACCGCTTAGGTGCAGAACTTGCCGATCTTTCCACGCGTGGCCGCGAGGAGATTGCCAAGCGCATCGAGTTGGCCCGCGAAGAGGGCGACCTCAAGGAAAACGGCGGTTACCACGCAGCCAAAGAGGAGCAGGGCAAGATGGAAGCCCGCATCCGCACGCTGCAACACATCCTCAAAGAGGCTCAGGTGGGCGAGGCCCCCGAGAGCAAGGGAATCGTTGAACCCGGAACCATCGTGGTGGCCATTGTTGCCGGCGACAAAGAAGAGTTCCTTCTGGGGAGTCGCGAAATCGCCGACGGGGTCGACATCGACGTCCGCAGTGAATCAAGCCCACTGGGTGCCGCCATCATTGGCATGAAGCCCGGCGAGACCACCACCTACAAAGCGCCCAACGGTCGCGACATCGAGGTCACCATCAAGGACGTCAAGACCTTTACCGGCTAAGGCGACCCACGGTTTTTTCGGCGGCTAAATGTCGTCGGCGACGCGGATTTTGTAGCCGGCGTCGGTGAGTTTCTTCATGACCGCTGTGCGGTGCTCGGGTCCACGCGTCTCAATGTGCAGCTCGAGCTCGGCCTCGTTGATCTGAAACTTTCCGTGACGCGTGTGCACCACCTCGACCACGTTGGCGTTGGCCTCAGCAACCAGCTCGGCCGTGCGCGCCAACTGACCCGGACGGTCGGGCAGCATGATGCGCAACTTGAGGTAGCGTTCGGAGGCAGCCAGGCCGTGGGCGATGATGCGCTGCATGAGCATGGGATCGATGTTCCCGCCCGAGAGAATCGCCACGGTCTTTCCCGTGCCGGTCACCTTGCCCGCGAGGATGGCCGCAACAGCAACCGCGCCCGCCGGCTCGACCACGAGTTTTGCGCGTTCGAGCAGCATGACGAGCGCACGCGCGGTGTCGTCATCGCTCACGGTGACCACCTCGTCCACCGTGGCCTGAATGATCTCAAAATTAAGCGTTCCGGGAGTCGCCACGGCGATACCGTCGGAGATTGTGGGCAAAACGTCAATCTTGACCGGCTTGCCCGCGGCGAGCGAGGGCGGATACGCCGCCGCATTCTCCGCTTGAACACCAATGATGCGCACTGTGCGGCCGAGCTGGGCCGCCCGCTGCTTCATGGCACTGGCCACGCCCGAGATCAGGCCACCGCCGCCAATCGGCACGACGACGGTATCCACATCGGGCACCTGGTCCAGGATGTCGAGCCCCAGCGTTCCCTGACCCGCAACCACCTTGGGGTGATCAAACGGGGGAATAAAGACGGCGCCGGTCTCGGCGACAAAGTCCTTGGCCGCCTTGAGTGATTCGTTGAAGATGTCGCCCGCGAGAACCACGGTGGCGCCGTAATCCTGAGTGGCCTGCAACTTGGGCAGGGCAACACCCACGGGCATGAAGATGGTGGCCTTGATGCCCAGCGCTTGGGCGGCACGAGCGACACCCTGTGAGTGGTTGCCGGCCGATGCGGCCACGACTCCGCGGGCGCGCTCTTCCGGGCTGAGCGACGAGATGAGGTTGTAGGCGCCGCGCAGCTTGTAGCTGCCGGTGCGCTGCAAGTTCTCACACTTCAGGAGGACTTCGGAGCCCAATACGGCCGACAGGAAGCGCGACGACTCCATGGGCGTGACCTGCGCCACATTGGCTACAACCGGACGCGCGGCCTCGAACTCTTCTAACGAAGGTCCGGGAAAAGGGGGCGCCGAGGTCATAACTGAAATCCTAGGCTCTAGAACTTGCCACCCATGTCATGTAGACGCTCAATTCGCTCAGCAATGGGCGGGTGGGTGGAGAACAACCGCGCGGCAAAACCGGGCTTGTCGGGGTCGGATATCCACATGTGCGCCATGCTCGACGACTTTCGGCGCACGGGCGCTCCGTATTCACCGAGCTTTTGCAGGGCGCTGGCGAGGCCTTCGGGGTGCCGAGTGGTGAGTGCTCCCGTGGCATCAGCCAGGTACTCGCGCTGCCGCGACACCGCCAACTGCACGAGCATCGCCACGATTGGCGCCAAGATAATGGCCACCAGCCCCAGGATGGCGACCACCGGATTGTTGTTGTCGCGACTCCCGCGCCCAAAGAAAGACATGCGCAACAGAATGTCGGCGATGATGCCCACGGCAACCACCAGACCGAAGACAATCATCGACACGCGAATGTCGAAGTTCTGGATGTGCCCCATCTCGTGAGCGAGGACGCCCTCGAGCTCGGCGTCATCCATGATGTCGAGGAGCCCTGACGTCACGGCGATTGCCGAGTGCTTGGGGTCGCGGCCCGTGGCGAACGCGTTGGGTGCCGGATCGTTGATGATGTACACCTTGGGCATGGGCATGCCCGTGGTGATCGCAAGGTTCTCGACCGTGTTCCAGAGCCGCGGATTCTGTTCGCGTTGAATCTGGATGGCTCCGGTGAACATGAGCGCCTGCGAGCCGGCAGCAAAGTACTGCATGACCGTATAGAGAATGGCCCCGATGACCACAAAGATCAGAATCGAAATGTTGTTGTAGGTGTAACTCGCCAACCAGCCCAGGCCACCAATGATGATGAAGAAAATCACCATGATAAAGACGGTGTTGCGCTTATTGGCCGCGATGGCGGAATACACGTGTACCTACCCGTTGAGGAGTGAAAGTGGCAAGAACGGCGGGTTAGAACTGAACGCGCGGGGGTTCTTGCAGTGAGGCGGCATCGGCAACGTCGAAGAACTCGCGCACGCCGAAGCCGAGTCGCTTGGCCCAGGCGTTGTTGGGGAAGACCTTGATCTTGGTGTTGAACTCGC
>CANFVD010000034.1 GCA_947450345.1 Actinomycetota bacterium | reverse complement strand
GCACCCTCGCTCACGAAGAGCTTGGCGGTCTCCAGACCGATGCCGCTGGCACCGCCGGTGAGGATGACATTCTTGTTATCGAGCAGTGCCACGAGTGAGTCCTTCCGCGGGAGCCGTGAGTGTCGGTCTCGCCATTTGGGGCCACACCGAATTCCGGTGGCCTCTTGGGTCGAATGTATCCTAGGCAGGTGCCCACGCGTGAGGAAAACTCTGCCGCGTGGCCGGTGACTCTGATGGTTCACGTCGGCCCGCACAAGACAGCCACGACCACCATTCAGGCGGCCTTGGCGCACAACGGTCCTCACTTGTCAACGAAGGGAATTTTCGTTCCGCCAGGGACTCACCCAAACTTTGCTGGTCACCACCATCTTCCGTTTCTCCTTCAAGGGAAAAGTCTCGTCCCCCTCGGCCTGACTGACTCGAATGCCACAATCGGTGACCTGATTGACGAATGGCTCACGGGCGCTCGTGACAACGGGGCACACCGAGTTGTGGTTTCGCCCGAGGACTTCGATGCCCTCGAGGAAGAGTTGTGGCTCGCGTTCGAACGCGAACTTCAGCAGTCGGCAGCTCGAACGAATACGGTCGTGTCCGGTCTCGTGATTCACTTCACCCGTCGTGAGATCGAATCGCGTCTCGTGAGCTCTGTGGGAAACTTTTACATCCACGGTGCCAGCCTGCCCCGGGACGAACTGATTGAGCGGTTGCGGGCCGACGTGGCACATCACGACAACACCATTGAGAGGCTCCCTGGGCTCCTCTCCACTCCGACCGAGGTCTCCTACTTCGACTTTGGTGAAGTGGTTGCTGCGCCGGAAGCAGCCCGGTCGACTGGTTTTGCGCTCGGCTGGTTTGCCCACGTGCTCGGCCCCGAGGACGCCGAGGGAATCGTGATTGCCGAGGAATCGGCCCGGCTCATTCCCGCGCTATCCGCAGCCACGCTCGACGAGCTTCGTGAATTCAATGTGATCAACAACCCTGCGCACGCGGATGCCGTCCGGCCCTTCGAAAGAATAGACGGAGACCCTGAGTTGGAGCGCGCCTTTGCGCGCCTGAATTACGCCCGGAACGTTTACATGGCTCGCGATGCGGTTCGAGACGATGTCGCCCGCACCGCGAACGAGATAGACGTGCTCCGGTCTGCGATTGAGGAAGCCCGGGCTCACAGTCGGCGCGCCCGAGTGCGCTCGTTTCTCCGGCGGGGCCAACGACGCGACGCTTCTGTGTCACCCGATCGGGCGTCATCGTGACGGGCCGCTCGGCAAGCGCGTGGCCCCTGAAGGTCATCATTCACGCGGGACCGCACAAGACGGGAACCACGAGCGTTCAGACACTCGTGGAGGAGCACCGGGATTTTCTGGTGAGCCGCGGCATATTCGTTCCGGAACGCCGTGACGCTTCTTTGGTCGGGCACCACGTCATCGCCTGCCTGGTCATGGATATCAGCCTCGCCAAACTGGGGGTGCGCGAGGCAGGCCAGAGCCTCGACAAAATTCTGGGCGATTGGTTCGCGGCTGCTCGGAATGCGCGCGCTGATCAGCTCTTTATCTCGGCAGAACTGTTCTCGTTCATGGATGAACAGCAGTGGCGCGATCTTGAAAGCACGCTGCAGTCCGCAGCAGATCACAGCGGAGTTTTCGTTACCCGCTTCACGGTGCATGTGACCGATCGCGAGATGTCGTCGCGGCTGCGCAGCCTTGCGGCTGAAATGGTCAATCAGGGCGCGACGGCGCCCATGTCGGAACTCGTCGAATTCTTTGCCACATACATTCCGGGCAGAGACCGCGTGATTGCCGCGTTGCCCCAGATTCTTGCCACGGAAACGACGGTCTCGCGCATTCCGCTCGAGGGTGACGCATTCACTCGTCGGTGGTTCGGGCACGTTTTCGGCAGCGACGTCGCAAATGAACTGCCGAGCTTGGCGCAAGAGATTCAGCTCAATCAAGCCAAAAGCCCAGAAACGTTGGAAGAGATTCGACTTTTCAGCGTGCTTAACAATCCTGACGGCGCCGACCCGGTGTTTCCCTTTCACCGAAACTTTGATGACACTCCCGGTCTCGCTGGCGCCAATGCGCGCCTGTTCATGGTGCGTCCGGTGTTTCGAGTGCGCGACGCCTACCGCGCTGAACGCGAGGCGCAAGAGCCGGTTGTTCAGGGCCTGCGTGCTGAATTTGCCCGGCTGTCGGATCGGCGCCTACGGGCGCGTCTCCGCCGCTTGCTGCTCGGCAGGTAGTCGCCCATCCGGCGAAGCCGCTCCCGCTGAATTTTGACGCGAAGCACACCGTGGGCTTGGATGGTCTCATGAGCGAAAACAAACTCTCCAAGCCAGAAATTGATGCACCCGTCGGACCGGCTCCAGCCGAACTCAGCGTGGTTGACATCGTGGTGGGTGACGGCCCCGAGGCCACGCCCGGCGCCTCGGTAGACGTGCACTATGTCGGCGTCGAATACGAAAGTGGCGAGGAGTTTGACTCATCGTGGAACCGCGGCGAATCCATCGCCTTCCCCTTGCAGGGCCTCATCGCTGGTTGGCAAGAGGGCATTCCGGGAATGAAGGTCGGCGGTCGCCGCATGCTGATTTGCCCGCCTCACCTGGCCTACGGCCCCGCTGGCGGAGGTCACTTCCTCTCGGGCAAGACACTGATCTTCGTGATCGACCTGCTCGGCGTCAACTAACTCCTGAGGGCCACACACGTGACGGCACCCGCGGTCGATCCGACCCGCATTCTGTGGTCGGTGTCCGAGGGGGAGCGCGCGGCAGCACTTGCCGAGCGACCTCTGTTGGTGCTCATGCACGGGTACGGGTCGAACGCGGATGACCTGTTCGGGCTCGTCTCTTACCTGCCCGAGAGTTTTGTTGTCGCTTCGGTCGAGGGCCTCGAACCGGCGGGACCGGGCTGGGCATGGTTCCCCATCGTGGTAGACCCCGTCACGGGCGAACTGACCCGTGATCGCGACGACGCTGAGGCCGCCGCGGAATCGGTGGCGGCGTGGTTCGATGAGCTCAGCGTTATCTACCCTGACATCCCCAGCATTCACCTGCTGGGTTTCTCGCAGGGCGGCGCGATGTCGATTGAGATGTTGCGTCACCGTCCGCACAATTTTGCCAGCGCCGTCATCTTGGCGGGATTCTCGCTGCCGGCGGAGTCAGCCTCCGATGCCGAGCGCGATGCCGCCTTGGCTTCCGTGAAGCCGCCTGTTTTTTGGGCGCGCGACCCGCAAGATCCGGTCATTGCCCCGTCGATGATCGCTGAGACGCGCCGGTGGCTCCCGGAGCACTCCACGCTCGATGCCCGGCTCTATTCCGGTGTCGGGCACGGCATCAATCTCGACGAGCTCGAGGATGTCGCCGCTTTTCTGACCGAGCGTCTCGTCGAGAACGACTAGGCCGGGCGAATCTCAATGCGCTTGATGCGCGCTGCCGCTCCGCCCACCACGATGAGGCGCGAGGGTGCAATGCCGAGGTGCTCGCTGAGCGCCTTGATGACGCCCTGGTTGGCCTTGCCGTCGATGGCCTTCTCCTTCACGTACACAATCAGGTGATCGTCGGCCTCTTCCACGAGCGGACCTCGCGTGCTGCCGGGCTTGACGTGAACCGTGATTTTTTCGCCGCTCATTTGTCCCTCCAGGGGGTGTTATCGATAACGTGCAGTCGTCGGCCACGCACCTCGTTGGGGGCAATCCTCATCCACACGTATTCCTGCTTGGGTGCGAAGTCCAGATAGGGCATGCCGTCGAGCTCAGCCACCGTTTCTGTGTCGGTGACCACGACAACAGCGCCACGGATGACGGTCGACGAGATGTGCTGCATCATCTGCCACGACACCTCGAAAGCGACGAGCTGGTCCTCGGTATCTACGAGGAGCCGCGACGAGGTGCCGGTACGGAAGTAAATGAGCTCGTCGTGCACCACGTACGTCACGGGGTGAATTTCGGGCGCGTTTCCGTGCAGCGTCGCAATGCGACCCACCTGGCTCTTCCGCACGACGTCCCACGCTTCGTCCGAAGACAGATGGTCAATCCCGGAGTCGCTCATGCGCGGCTGCTCGAGCTAGACGTCGAAACGGTTCTTGCCGGGAGTGCCGGGCAGGAGCGTGAAGACCAAGAGAACAATGCTTCCTGCGAAGGGTACAAGGAGGATCCAGTACCAACCACCCGAACGGTCCAGGTCGTGGAGGCGACGAATCAACACCGCGAGGCTCGGCAGGAAGAAGACCAGGGACACGAGGACCAAAAGCCAGTAGGCCGGTCCGAAAAGTGCAGCCAAGAAAGCGCCCTGATTGCCCTCAGCAATAGCCGACTGAAGGGCTGACTGTGAGGTGATGTTGTAAATGATGGAGAACGGAATTTGAACGATCACAACAAAAAGGGTCCAGAACCAGAACTCAGACCGCGTCGCGCGACCCTTCCAGCTGGCATATTTCTTGAATCCGTTGGCAATGGCCTGTCCGAACGACATGTCGTCCCCTTTCTGTGGCGCTTGAGATGCGCATGTGTGTGCGCCAAGCCTAGCCAGTTGCTGCGAACACGCACCGTACCAATCCCACTGCAGGCTCTGTTAGGCTTGTGCGGTTGCCGTAGAACGGCCGCGGAACGAGAGCGCTACAACACAAGGTTGTGGCACCGCGCAACGAGAGAAAAGGAACCACATGGCTCTGGAAGCAAGCGTCAAGAAGGCAATCATCGAAGAGTTTGCCACCCACCCCGGTGACACGGGTTCCCCTGAGGTGCAGATTGCCCTCCTCTCCACCCGCATCAAAGACCTCACCGAGCACCTCAAAGAGCACAAGCACGACCACCACTCGCGTCGTGGCCTGCTGCTCCTCGTGGGTCAGCGTCGTCGTCTGCTCGGCTACCTGTCGGATGTCGACATCGAGCGCTACCGTAAGCTCATCGAGCGCCTCGGCCTCCGCCGATAACTCGCTCTTCGCAACGGCCGCCTTCGGGCGGCTGTTGTCGTTTAAGCGAGCCGCACCCCAATCGGCGCCCATTTTCATACTCTCCTGCTACCCTTGAAGGTAGAGGGACGCAAAGTTCGCTGGTCCTCGGTGGTGGTTTACCGAATCGCACATGATAATTCGGTGGATTTCTACTGACGGCCAGCACGAAGTCTGATCTCGTGCAACAAATACGTGCGTGTGTCACGCCTTCGTTTTGTGTGCTCCCTCACCGCATGCGCGGCATCCACACGGGATGTCCGCACCATAGAAGGAGAAGACCTGTGGAAGGTCCAGAAATCAAATTCGCCGAGGCCGTGCTCGATAACGGCAAGTTCGGCAAGCGCACCGTGCGCTTCGAGGCAGGACGCCTCGCGCAGCAGGCTCAGGGAGCCGTTGCTGCATACCTCGATGAGGAAACCATGTTGCTCTCGGCTACGTCCGTGAGCAAGCAGCCCAAAGATCAGTTCGACTTTTTCCCGCTGACTGTTGACGTTGAAGAGCGCAGCTACGCCGCCGGAAAGATCCCCGGTTCGTTCTTCCGTCGTGAGGGTCGCCCCTCGACCGAGGCTATCCTGGTCTGTCGTCTGATTGACCGCCCCCTGCGTCCGTCGTTCGCCGACGGAATCCGCAATGAGGTTCAGGTCGTCATTACGGTCATGTCGATCGCTCCCGGTGAGTTCTACGACGCCCTGGCCATCAACGCCGCTTCGGCATCAACTCAGCTCTCGGGTCTCCCGTTCTCGGGTCCGGTGGCGGGCATTCGCCTCGGCTTGATCGACGGCCAGTGGGTTGCTTTCCCCAATGCCGAGCAGCTCAAGAGCGCCGTGTTCGACCTCATTGTTGCCGGCCGCGTTGCCGGTGACGACGTCGCCATCATGATGGTTGAGGCCGAGGCAACCGAAGGTAGCTGGGAGCTCATCCAGAACGGCGCCACCAAGCCCGACGAGGCCGTTGTGGCCGAGGGGCTCGAGGCATCCAAGCCGTTCATTCGTCAGCTCGTCGAGGCGCAGCAGAAGCTGGCCGACCAGGCTGCTAAGCCCACGGGCAACTACCCGATCTTCCTGCCGTACACCGACGAGGTGTTCGCAGCTGTGGACGCGCTGGCTCACGACGAGCTCACGCGCATCTACCAGATTGCCGACAAGGTCGAGCGCCAGAACGCCGACGACGTCCTCAAGGACAGCGTCAAGGCAGCCATCGCCGCCAAGGTTGAGGCGGGCGAACTGCCGGCCGACGCCAACGGTCAGGTGAGCGGTGCCTACAAGTCGTCCACCAAGAAGGTCGTTCGCGGCCGCATCCTCACCGAGGGTGTGCGCATCGACGGTCGTGGCTTGGCAGACATCCGTCCGCTCGACGCCGAGGTGCAGGTCATTCCTCGCGTTCACGGTTCGGCTATCTTCCAGCGCGGTGAAACTCAGATCCTGGGTGTCACCACGCTCAACATGCTCAAGATGGAGCAGCAGATTGATGCGCTAAGCCCCACCAAGAGCAAGCGCTACATGCACCACTACAACTTCCCGCCCTACTCGACCGGTGAGACCGGCCGCGTGGGTAGCCCGAAGCGTCGCGAGATTGGGCACGGCTTCCTGGCCGAGCGCGCTCTCGTTCCGGTGTTGCCTGCGCGTGACGAATTCCCCTACGCGATCCGCCAGGTGTCCGAGGCTCTCGGCTCCAACGGTTCGACGTCGATGGGCTCGGTCTGTGCGTCCACTCTGTCGCTGCTCAACGCTGGTGTGCCCCTTCGCACTCCTGTTGCGGGTATCGCAATGGGCCTCGTGTCCGACACCGTGAACGGTGAAACCAAGTACGCCGCCCTCACCGACATCCTCGGTGCGGAAGACGCGCTCGGCGACATGGACTTCAAGGTTGCCGGCACGAGCGACTTCATCACGGCCATCCAGCTCGACACCAAGCTCGACGGCATTCCCGCGTCGGTCTTGAAGCAGGCGCTGGGTCAGGCCAAGGAGGCCCGCACGGCCATCCTCGCGGTCATCAACCAGGCCATCGATGGTCCCGACGAGATGGCCCCCACGGCACCCCGCGTGATCAGCGTTCAGATTCCTGTCGACAAGATTGGCGAGCTGATCGGCCCCAAGGGCAAGACGATCAACGCCATTCAGGACGAGACCGGCGCCGACATCTCGATCGAGGAAGACGGCACCGTGTACATCGGTGCAGTCGACGGACCCTCGGCTGAGGCTGCTCGCGCTCAGGTGAACGCGATTGCCAACCCCACCAACCCCGAGATTGGCGAGCAGTTCCTCGGAACCGTCGTCAAGATCGCCACGTTCGGTGCGTTCGTTTCGCTGCTGCCCGGTAAGGACGGCCTGCTGCACATCTCTGAGGTGCGCAAGCTCGCCGGCGGAAAGCGCGTGGAGAACGTCGAAGACGTGCTCTCGGTGGGCCAGAAGGTTCTTGTTGAGATCACCAAGATTGATGACCGAGGAAAGCTGTCGCTGGCTCCGGTTCTCGAAGGCGAAGAGGGCGCTTCGGGCGCAGACAGCGCCGAAGGCGACGACGACTAGTCATTCGCGTTTACTGAAGTAATCCGTGTCCCCTCGCCGAGTTGGCGGGGGGACACGTTTTTACCCGTGTGGCTTTTCACCCATTCCTGTAACGTCTTCAGTGACATGTCTGACGCGGGGGAATCACAGCGCACGACGGGCGACGTTGCCCCTCTCGTGCGTCGACGCCTGGGCACAACCGATATTGACGTGCACCCGGTCGCACTCGGCGGCGCCACCTTTGGCTGGACCCTGAGCGCCGGCGAGACCACTGAAATCTTGGATCGATTCGTGGCCCTCGGTGGCAACCTCATCGACACGGCCGACGCCTATTCTTCCGGTGTCAGCGAACAGGTCATTGGTTCGTGGATGCGGCACCGCAACAATCGCAGCGACGTTGTGGTGGCGACAAAGGTAGGTCGCTCGACAGAGTTTCCGGGGCTCTCATCGGTCAACATCCGCCACGCGGTCGATGCCTCGCTCGCCCGTCTGCAGACCGACGTCATCGACGTGCTTTATTTTCACGAACCAGATCCCGATGTTCCGCTCATTGAGAGTCTTGCTGCGGTCGAGGAACTCATCGCGGCGGGAAAAGTGCGGGCCCTCGGCGCGTCCAATTTTTCGCCCCAGCAACTGCTGGAGGCCCGAGTCGCTTCGGCCAATGGACTCCCACACATCGAGGCTTTGGCAGCCAAGTATTCCTTTCTCCACCGGGACATCGAGGCCGAGTATCGCCCGGTCCTCGAGGCGCAGGGCATCTCACTCATGCCGTACTTCGTTCTCGCCCACGGTTACCTCGGTCGTCACCGGGCCATCAAGGCGGCCGATCCGTCAGACATCCGACTCAGTCGCGCCGTCGACGAAGCCAATCGTCACGGAGCCCACGTCTTGGCGCGGCTCGACGAGGTCGCAGCCGAGAACGGTCTAAGTGTCGCCGCACTGAGCCTCGCCTGGGTATTGCACCAGCCATCGGTCACCGCAGCAGCCGTGGGTGTTGACTCGGTCGCGGATATTGACGATTTGATGGCTGCGGCAAACGTCTCACTGAGCGTGCTGCATTGGACACGACTCTCAGATATCTAGCGGCGCCTCGCGGAATTCAGCGGCATAGAACACGAGAGGCAATTCCCCTGGGGCGTTCGGGCTAGGCTAAAGGGCCGTATGACTTCTCCCGTTCTTTTCCCCCTTGACGTGGGTGAACTCTCTTTTGAGGCAACCGGAAACGCGCTCGTTCGCCGATCGGTTCTGCCGAGCGGAGTCCGCGTTCTCACTGAACGCGTCCCGGGTTCGCGTAGCGTGACCGTAGGATTTTGGGTTGCCGTGGGCTCGCGCGACGAGGTGGCTGCCGAGACCGCGCACGGTTCTGAGGGCGGTCACCCGGCCAGTTTGGGCTCGACGCACTTCTTGGAGCACCTCCTCTTCAAGGGCACGAAGACGCGCTCCGCGTTTGACATTGCCTCTGCCTTCGACGCGGTGGGTGGCGAGCAAAACGCGGTCACGGCCAAGGAGTACACCTGCTACTACGCCAAGGTGCGCGACGCCGATACCGAGATGGCGATTGAGGTGATGGCCGACATGCTCACGTCGAGCGTGCTCGATCCCCAAGAGTTTGAAACCGAACGCGGAGTGATTCTTGAAGAACTGGCCATGGCGGAGGATGACCCCACCGATGTGGCCCAGGAGCGACTCTTCGAAGCCGTATTGGGTGAGCACCCGCTGGGTCGGCCCATCGGAGGCGACGCTGACACCATCCGGGCGGCCTCTCGCGACGGTGTGATGTCGCACTACCAAACCAACTATCGCCCCAACGACCTCGTCGTTTCGGCCGCGGGCAACATCGATCACGACCAGTTGGTTCAGTGGCTGTCGCGTAACCTCGTGGCCGCGGGCTGGGATCTTGGCGTGGCGACAGCCCCGGTACCCCGGCGCAACATGTCTGCCTCTGCGGTGGTCCGGGGGAGTGACCTCGTGGTGGTCGACCGCCCCACCGAACAGGCCAACCTCATGATCGGCTGGCCCGGAATCACCAGCACCGACGACCGTCGCGTCGCACTCGCCACCATGAATGCCATCCTCGGCGGCGGCATGTCGTCGCGACTGTTTCAGGAGATTCGCGAGAAGCGCGGACTCGCCTACTCCGTGTATTCGTTTTCTTCCGGCTATTCCGACGCGGGCGTCTTCGGGCTCTATGCCGGATGTAGCCCCCGCAATGTTGCGGAGGTCGCGTCACTCCTCGTTGACGAGTTCCACCGCCTCGCCACCGACGGCGTCACGGCGGACGAACTTCGTCGAGCCAAGGGTCAACTGGCCGGCTCGGCTGCTCTGGCCCTCGAGGACACGGACACGCGCATGTCGCGTCTGGGTCGCGCCGAGATCGGTTCGGGCGAATTCATTGACTATGAAGCCAGCATGGGTATGCTCGACGCGGTCACGACCGAACAAATCACAGCGCTCGCGGCCGACATCGCGTCCCGAGACGTGTCTCTGGTTGTCGTGGGCAAGGCCAAAGAGAGCGCACTGAGCACAATCGTTGAGAAGGGGCAGGCATGGGGCACACACTCGTCTTAGTGCGCCACGGTGAGCAGCGGGATGCCGAACAGGGTGTCGACGACGGTCAGCTCTCCGAGCGCGGCATCGAACAATCGCGTCTGGTGGCGCAACGTCTGGCTTCGCTGAAATTCACGAACGTCTGGCATTCCCCCTTCGACCGCGCTGCCGACACGGTTCGGGTGCTCAAGGAAACGCTTCCCGACATTGACCCGCAACCGTCAGCCCTGCTCATGGACTGTGTTCCGTCGGGTCCGTCGGCGCAGATGCCGGCCGTCTTCAACGCGTTCTTTAAGCCGAGAACAGAGGCCGAGATTGAGGCGGGCGCCGCGCAGATGGCCGACGCCGTAGCCGAGTACCTGGGTCACGGCGTCAAGGGTCAGACCGACCTTCTCGTCACCCACAATTCGGTGATCGCGTGGCTCGTCCGGGAGGTTTTGGGGGCTCCGGAGTGGAAGTGGCTCACGCTGTCTCAGGCTCACTGTGGCGTGACCGTGCTCTTCCAAAAGGCGGGTCGTCCCTGGACGCTGGTCAGCCACAACGACGTGGGGCACCTGCCCGTCGAGCTGCGCACGGGACTCACCGAGTCCTACGTGCCGTAAAGCGCAAAAGGTAGGCTGGAGACATGACTACCTCTGTTGCCGTCGTTGGCGCCTCGGGCAAGTTGGGCGCTCTCGTCTGTCAGCTCGTGGACGATTCCGACGACTTCACGCTAGCTGCCGCGCTCAATTCGCGGAGCGACCTCAGCGAGATGCTGGTGGCCGATGTGGTGTTCGACGTGTCGCTTCCCGCCGTCAGCAAGCAGGTCATCGAGTTCGCTGTGGAGAACGGCAAGAGCGTGCTCGTGGGCACCTCCGGTTGGTCGCGCGAACGCATCGCCGCTGTTCGCCCCCTGATTGATGCCCATCCCGAAATTGGTGTGATCTTCATCGCCAACTTCTCCCTGGGGTCAGCATTGGCCACGCACTTGGCAACGCTGGCGGCTCCCTTTTACGACTCGATTGAAATTGTTGAGACACACGGCGTGACGAAGGTCGACTCTCCCTCGGGAACCGCGGTCAATACGGCCGAGCGCATCGCCGTCATGCGTGACGATGACATTCAGGCGCCGCATGCCGACCAGCGGGCACGGGGGCAACTCGTGGCGGGCATCCCCGTTCACAGCTTGCGCATGGAGGGCGTCGTCGCCAAGCAGGACGTCATCTTTGGCGGACTCGGTGAAACAGTCATCATCACGCACTCCACGCTCTCGCACCGGTCTTACGAAGCCGGCATCATGGCCTCGCTGCGGGCGCTCGCGTCGGTTCGCGGAACAGTGGTGGGCCTCGACCAGGTCATCAACCTCTCCGCCGACTCGTGAGGCGAGCCATCCTCGGCACCGTCGTCATGACGGTATTGCTCGCGATCTACCTGGCGCTGACTCTGCAGTTGGCCATTGCGCTTCTGGGCTCGTCCAGTGGCGTGGCGATTGCTATGGGTGTCGCTCTCGTCATCCTGCCGCTCGTGGGAGTCTGGGCCCTCGTGCGCGAACTCATGTTTGGCTTTGCGTCATCGCGATTGATTCGCACCCTTGAGGCAGAGGGCGGTTTGCCCGTCGACAACCTGCCGCATCGCCCCAGCGGGCGTCCGCTGCGCGCCGAGGCGGATGCCGAATTCCCCGAGTATGCCCGTGAGGTGGAGCTGAACCCGCAGAGTTGGCGGGCGTGGCTGCGACTCGGGTTGGCCTATGACGCCAGCGGCGACCGACGTCGGGCGCGGGCTGCGGTGCGCACGGCCATTCGCCTGAGCCGCCAGAGCGATGCGCTCACATCCGTGCAGTAAACCTAAAGACTTGCGCACACACGGTCAAACGCGCCGTCGGGCGGGTGCGTCAGGGTTGAGTCATGGCTGAAAAAATGCGCGCACTCCAGTACACCACCGTCGGCACGGCCCCCGAGATTGTCGAGCTCGACCGCCCGACGCCCGGACCCGGGCAGGTGCTGCTCAAAATCACGGCAGCGGGCGTGTGTCACTCTGACGAGTTTGTGATGAGCCTTCCCGAAGAGGTCTTCACCACCATGGGCTGGCGCACGCCGATGACGCTGGGCCACGAGGGTGCCGGCACGGTTGCCGAATTGGGCCAAGGTGTCACCGAGTTTGCCGTGGGCGACAGCGTCGCCGTTTATGGTCCGTGGGGCTGTGGCGTGTGCGACTACTGCGTCGTGGGCAAAGAGATGCTGTGTCCGCACGCGGCCGCAATGGGAATTCAGGCCCCCGGTTTAGGTGCTCCCGGCGCCATGGCTGATTACATGATTGTTGATTCCGCTCGCCACCTTGTGCCGCTGGGCGACCTCGACCCGGTAGCGAGCGTGTCACTCACCGATGCCGGACTGACGCCGTACCACGCCATCAAGCGTTCGCTCCACAAACTGACGCCCGGCAAGGTCGCCGTGTGCATTGGGGCCGGCGGTCTCGGGCACATGGCGATTCAGATCTTGCGCGCGATCTCGCCCGTCACGGTCGTGGCGCTCGACCTGAGCGAACAGAAGCTTGACCTGGCACGCGACGTGGGCGCCCACCACACATTCATGAGTGACGCCACCGCGGTCGAGAAGGTGCGCGCCCTGACGAACGGCGTGGGAGTGGCCGCGGTCTTCGACTTCGTGGGCAACGATGTCACCGCCGGCATGGCCGGGCAGATGGTGGCGCCCGAGGCAGAGATCTCGATTGTCGGCGTGGGTGGCGGATCCCTCCCCGTGGGCTTTGGCATCGGCCCGTGGGACGTCGCCGTGCGTTCGCCCTACTGGGGCTCGCGACCCGAGCTCATCGAGGTCTTCGAGCTGGCACGCGCCGGTAAAATCCACGTTGAGCACGAAGTGTTTTCGCTCACCGACGGCCCCCGAGCATACGAGCGCCTGCACGAGGGCTCACTGCGCGGCCGGGCCGTTCTCGTGCCCTAGGGCGAGATTCTGCGCTACGCGAGCGCTTCGGCGATGGCCGCGTCGACGGTTGTGGAGGTAAACACAAAGCCATCGGCGACCAGCACGGTGGGCTGAACGCGCTGGCTCGCGAGCAACAGCTCGTTTCCGGCGCGACCTAGCAGGAGCCGAATGGCCCAGCCGGGAGCGGGGAGCCAGAAGGGTCGCCTCAGTGCCGAGGCGAGTGACCGCATCACCGTTGCCGAGGTAGCTTCTGCGGGCGCCACGATGTTGACGGGCCCGGAGAGTCGTGAATTCAGAATGTGCACGATGGCGCGGGCTTCGTCGCGCAGACTCACCCAAGGCCACCAGGCGCGCCCGCCGGCAAGCGGGCCGGCCACGCCGAACCGCGTGAGCAGGCGCAGCGGCGAGAGAGCGCCGCGACCTGCCAGAACCAGTCCCGTGCGGATGACGGCAACGCGCACGCGCTTCGGTGCGGCAAACGCGGCGTCCTCCCACGCCCGGCACACGTCGGCCAGAAAGCCGTTGCCCGGCGCTGACTGCTCGGTCAGGGTCTCATCGCCACGAGAACCGTAAAAGCCCACGGCCGATCCGCTGACGAAGGTTGCGGGGGGCTTCTGTGCCCGAACCATCGCGTCAACCAGTGTGGTTGTGGCGGCAATACGGGAGTCGAGGATGTCCGCTCGTCGTTTCGCCGTCCACGGCATCCGCGAGATGGATGACCCCGCCAAGTTCACGATTGCGGCAAAACCGCCCAGTGCATCGAGGTCGAGCTGTTGACCCGGCTGCCAGGCGTGCACGTGCGAATCGGTAGTTGCACGATCCGTGTTGCGGCTGAGGGTGTGCACCTCCCAGCCGTCCGCGCGCAACTCCTGTGCCAGTGCTTGGCCGATCATGCCCGAGCCACCGGCAATCAGTACGCGTTTCGTCACGAGTCCTCCCGAACCGTTTTCGAGAGGCCAGACACGCTCATCACTCGACGCGTGCGCCAGAAACTAGGCGGTCTTGCCTCCGCGTCCGACAATACCCGCACGGGCCAGCAGCAGGTAGATCTGGCAACCGAGGCAGTAGCCAAAGACGGAGTTGAGGAACGCAGCGATGAACGCAAACGCGGCAGCCACCACGAGACCGTAGGGCACACCGATCAGGTCAAGCACAATCCCGGCGAGCCCAATAATGAACCCAATGAGCTGGGCGAAGGTGGGCGGCTTGGGGTTTTCCAGCTCGGTGGGCTTGCCCAGTCGCGGAGCGATCACCGCGCGGAAAAACTTGCCGTAGGGGTGCGACTGGATTCCGCCGAAGGCTCCCCAGGCAAACAGCACGGTGATGACGGCCAGCAGCCAGAAGGCGGGGTCGGCCAGGCGCTGGGCGAGCGTGGTGCCGGCAACGACCGATGGACCCACCAGGCCCAGGACAACAGTGACGGCCAACAGGACGGTGGTGATGGCGGCGCCGAAGCGGGGGCCGCGGGGGTCGATGCCTTTCTGGCCGGGCTGTGCCGCGAGCGGGCTGGACTTAGATGACGTAGTGGCCATGATCTCTCCTCAGTGCGATGTCGAGAGCGGTGCGAACCGCCTCGGGTCGGGGTGCTCCTCCGATGCGAGCGGCAATGGCGCCGCTGTTGTCGAGAACGAGCGTGGTGGGTGTTTGTAGAACGTTGAAACTTGAGGCGATGTCGGGGCGGTGTGTGAGGTCCACCTCGATGTAGCGAACTCCCGGACGGGATTCGGCCGTGCGCTCGAGCAGCGCCTTCGTCCCTGGGCAGCGCGAGCACATTTCCGTTGAGAACTGAACGAGTGTCGCCACCGAGCCAAATGCCTCGTCGGTGTCGAGTTCGACGCGTTTCACAAAGCGCAATCCGCGAACTTCCTGAACTCTCCCGGCGCGCGTGCGAGCGACCAGACCAATCACCGTCGCTACGATGACGAGTCCGGCCAGAATGCCGACAACAATCCACGGGTTCATTGGTGTCCACGCTAGGCAACTTCTGCCGGGCGTCATACCCGTGTGACGCAGCGTTACGGTCTCGAATTCCGGTGCGTCGACCTGTGCCGAGTGTCCGTGACCGTTAGGTTTGTTCTCGTGACGGATATTGAGTTTCGCTCCGATGTGTCGGTAGAGCTGGTGCGCTCGAGCGCCCACGACTCTGACGTTCTGTTTGCCGCCCGCGTCTCCACGCAGGGCGAGCAGACCCTCGAGGCGTCGCGTGCCGCAGCGTCCGATGAGGATGCCGCCCGCGACAAGGGCCTGATCAACTACCTCATGCGCGACCGACACGGGTCGCCCTTCGAACACAACTCGATGACCTTCTACGTGCAGGCGCCCATCTTCGTGTTTCGCGAATTCATGCGACACCGCATCGCCAGCTATAACGAAGAATCGGCCCGCTACCGCGAGCTTCGGCCCGTGTTCTACGTGCCCGCATCCGATCGCAATCTCATCCAGGTGGGCAAGCCCGGCGCCTACGACTTCGAGCCGGGTACTCCCGAGCAGGTTGCGTTGACAGCCGAGGCCACCAAGGCTGCCGTGACCTTTGCGTACGAACAATACGAACGCATGCTGGCCGCTGGCGTGGCGCGCGAGGTAGCCCGCGGCGTTCTTCCGGTCGCTACCTACTCGTCCATGTACGTCACCATGAACGCGCGCTCGCTGATGAACTTCCTGAGCCTGCGCACGAAGCGCGAGGGAACCCACTTCCCCTCGTTCCCCCAGCGGGAGATTGAGATGGTGGCCGAGAAAATGGAAGACGCGTTCGCCACACTCATGCCCATGACCTACGACACCTTCAACGCCAACGGGCGTGTGGCGCCGTAGTGCGTTACTGCCGATAGCCTTGACGAGTGAGTAATGCGGTAAATCCCTTCGGGCAGGTGCTTGTGGCCTTGGTCACGCCCTTCGACACCGACGGCGAAGTTTTGTGGAGCGATGTCGAGCGTCTGATTGACGACGTCGTGAGCAACGGTGCCGACGGCATCGTGGTGACCGGCACCACGGGGGAGACGAGCACGCTCACCGACGTCGAGAAAGTCAAGCTTGTCGAGGTGGCCAAGAAGGTTGCCGGATCGCGCGCCAAGGTCATCATGGGCGGCCCCTCCAACGAGACGGCGCACGCCATCAAGTTGGTGCAGGACTCGGTCAAGGCCGGCGCGGATGCCATCATGGCGGTCACCCCCTACTACAACAAGCCCACCCAGGCCGGAGTGCTGACGCACTTCCGCATGATTGCCGACGCCACCGACCTGCCCATGATTGTCTACGACATCCCCGGGCGCTCGGGCATCCCCATTCACTACGAGACGATTCTTCGTCTGTCGCACCACCCCAACATCCGTGCCGTGAAAGACGCCAAGGGCGACTTCGCCGAGGTGTCCCGCGTGCTCAACCAGACCGACCTGCTCTATTTCTCGGGTGACGACGCCAACATTCTGCCGCACCTGTCGATTGGCGCGTCGGGCCTGATCGGCGTCACGGCCAACATCGCGCCGCGTCCGTACCGCACCATCGTCGACGCGGTCAACGCGGGCGACCTCACCACGGCCACGGCCGAGCACAAGAAACTCGAGCCTCTCGTACGTGCCGTCATGACACACGTGCCCGGCACGGTAGCGGCCAAGTACGTGCTGCACGGCCTGGGACGCATCAGTACACCCCGCGTTCGACTTCCCCTGGTGGGCCCCGAAGAGAGCGAGGCCGCCACGATCGAAGACGAGCTCGCTCTGGTAGCCAGCGTCGATGGGGTCGACTTCAGTAATTTCCGCCCTGACCGTAATGCTGCGGCTGGGGGAGCCCTCCCCAAGATTGCCGGCACAACGCGCTAGCAGTTCTGGGCCACTCACGAATGAGAGTTATGCCCAACGACATATTTGACCCGCCCGCCCTCGAAGCAGGCACCCTCCGCATCACGCCGCTCGGCGGGCTCGGAGAAATTGGTCGCAACATGGCCGTCTACGAGATCGACGGCAAGTTGCTCATCGTCGACTGCGGTGTGCTTTTTCCGGAAGAGCACCAGCCGGGTGTCGACCTGATCCTGCCCGACTTCACGCCCATCCGCGACCGCCTCGACGACATTCTCGCCGTGGTGCTCACGCACGGTCACGAAGACCACATTGGTGCGGTTCCGTACCTCCTGCGCCTGCGCTCCGACATCCCGCTCGTGGGTTCCGCGCTCACGCTGGCTCTGATTGAAGCCAAGCTCAAGGAACACCGCATCCAGCCGTACTCGCTGACCGTGCGCGAGGGGACTCGTGAGAAGTTCGGACCCTTCGACCTCGAGTTCATTGCCGTCAACCACTCGATTCCGGATGCGCTCGCCGTGGCTATTCGAACGTCGGCGGGAACCGTCCTGCACACGGGTGACTTCAAAATGGATCAGCT
>CANFVD010000033.1 GCA_947450345.1 Actinomycetota bacterium | reverse complement strand
GCTCACAATGACGGTCAGTGGTGGGTGCTCGGGTTCCTCATCGTGGTGGTATCTATCGACACGGGTGCCTATGCCACGGGGTTGCTCTTTGGCAAACACCTCATGGCCCCGAGTATCAGCCCCAAGAAGACCTGGGAGGGCTTCATCGGAGCCGGTGTCATCTCACTCGTCTCGGGCGGGCTCGTGGTCACCCTCATGCTTCACCTGCCACTGTGGTTCACCCCGATCTTCTCGATTCCCATTCTCTTCTCGGCGGTGTGGGGCGACCTCGGCGAGTCCCAGCTCAAGCGCATCATCGGTGTCAAAGACATGAGCAACTGGTTGGCCGGTCACGGAGGATTTCTCGATCGCCTCGATTCGATCCTGCCCACGGCGCTCGTCGTGTTCATCATTTATTATGTGGTGCACGCGGTCGGTTAGCCCGGGCACGGACCCCATCCTCCTTTTTTCTTTGAGAGAATAGGCGTGTGAATCTAACTTTCAATCGTGCCACCGGGCGTCGCCCCGCCTACGACCCCGCACAGGTCGAGGAATTCGTTGAGCATGCACGTCGCGCCTACGATGCGCCCGCGGGAACCCCGGCCACGCTAACGTCCACGCACATTCGTCAGGTCTCTTTCTCGCTGAAGCGCGGTGGCTACGACGCCGCCGAGGTTGATGCCGGACTCGAGCGCCTTGAGATTGCCTTCGCCACTGCTGAGCGGGAAGCGGCCATCGAACGCGAGGGCTGGGAGAGTTGGTCGCGACGGGGTGTTGCCGTCGCCGAAGGTCTTCGCGATCGTCTCTTGCGCGGTCCCAAGTCACGTTTTCGCAAGGCCCCGGGCCTGGGTTACAAGCGCGTCGAGGTTGACGCTTTCAGCGAGCGGATTCTCGATTATCTGGCAACTGGCGTGGGCCTGACCCTGCCAGAGGTCCGTCGGGTGACGTTCAGCGCCGCTCGCGGCGGATACGACGAGTCGCAGGTTGATTTCGCACTCGACGTGTTGATCGACATCATGTTGGCCAAGGGCAACTAGGGATTTCCGTCATTAAAGGTATATCGGGGTAAACTAATTCTCCTATGGGCAAACACGTTGCACAGAACGCCGGCTCGCGCCTCGATGCGCGCGCCGTTCGTCGACGTTCCCGCGCTATTCGGGCGACCTCGCGCCGAGGGGTAGCGCGCACCGGTCCGGTTCTCTTGCTGAGCACCATGGTGCTCACCCTTGCTCTCATCATGGTGACGGTGGTCGATCCGTACTCGGGTGCTGTGGCCTCACCGAGCTTCCGCCTCAACAACGATTCATGGCAGGGGCCTGTGCAGTCGCTGCGTGCCGGTTCGACCGCTGCCGCACTGTCGCGAGACGGCGTCGACACCGTGGCCGGCGTCCCCGGTCTCATGGGAATTCCCGCTGCGGGTGTCCCCGATCCCGAATCCGCTCAGGCCATTGGCTATCGCATGGTTGCCGAGCGGGGGTGGGGTGTTCAGGAGTTCGACTGCCTCGTTCTGCTGTGGAACCGAGAATCGCACTGGAACGTCTACGCCAACAACCCCAGCAGCGGCGCCTACGGAATTCCCCAATCTCTCCCCGGCGAGAAGATGGCGAGCGTGGGAGCCGATTGGCAAACCAATCCGGTCACCCAAATCACCTGGGGCCTCAACTACATCCAGGCCCGCTACGACACCCCTTGTGGTGCGTGGGCGCACTCCGAAGAGACCAACTGGTACTAGCCACGGCACTCGCGCGCGGGCTTTAGGCTTGAGCGTATGGCCCGCCGCAATCGTCCCTCGCGTCCTGAGGATGAGTACGAGGAGATAGACGCCGGCCGCATTCTCGGCGGATTTCGACGCACCGAACAAAAACGGGGCTACTCCTGGACGGTGCAGCCCATCAGTGAGGCCCGCGCGGTCAAGGAGTACACCTGCCCGGGGTGCCACAACGTCATTGCTGCCGGAACCGCACACCTTGCCGTGTGGCGCAACGACGGCATCATGGGCGAGAGTGCCGACGTTGAGGCGCGCCGCCACTGGCACACCCACTGTTGGAGGATCGGATGATCGAGGAAATTCGCGGGTCGAGTGTCTTGCCTGCTCTGCGTGAGGACATTACGCTCCACACCTCCGACGGCCTGACGCTCGTGGGCGAGTTGGCGCTACCCGTGGATCGTCCCCCGGTCGCCACCATGGTGTGTCTGCATCCGCTTCCGACAGCCGGTGGATTCATGGATTCGCACATCTTCCGCAAGGCCGCGTGGCGCCTGCCCGCGCAGGCCGACATCGCCGTTCTGCGTTTCAACACGCGCGGCACGCGTTCGCCGCGCGGTCTGAGCGAGGGAACGTTTGACGGGGGAGTAGCCGAGCGCGCCGACGTTGCGGCCGCCGTGGATCTTGTGACGCAGCGAGGATTGCCCCACGTTTGGATTGTGGGCTGGTCCTTCGGCACCGAGTTGGCCCTCAAGTACGGGCGCGAGCACCCCATCGATGGCGCCATTTTGCTCGCGCCGCCACTGCATCGGGCCACCGAGGCCGAGGTTGCGGCGTGGGCTGGTGACCCGCGCCGACTCGTTGCGGTGATCCCCGAACTCGACGACTACCTGCGCCCGGCTGAAGCGCGGGAGCGCTTCGCGTCTGTGCCGGCACTTGAGTTTGTCGCTGTCGAGCAGGGCAAGCACCTGTGGGTGGGTGAAAATCAGACCCGTCGCGTTCTGACCGAGATTGTGACGCGGCTCAACCCGGCTGCCCTTCCCCTAGCCGAGACGTGGGACAACCCCGAGGACGTCTCCGACTGATCACGATCTCACGATCGGGCACCAGGTCGGTGATGCCGGTCGATTGAGCGTGAAGGGAACCGCCGCGCTAGAGCTCCTGCTGGCGCGGCAGGACAACCTGCTTGACGATAATGATGATCGAGGCCGCAACGGGGATGGCCACGAGGGCGCCGAGGATACCCAGGAGGGATCCACCCGCGATGGCGGCAATCACCACGATTGATCCGGGCACGCTCACGGCCTTGTTCATAATTCGCGGGCTAATCACGTACGCCTCCACCTGCATGTAGATCAGGTAGTAGATGACCGCGATGAGGGCCACCGTGCCGTCGGCTAGAAGCAACTGGGAGAGTACGATGACCGCCGAGCCCGTGAGCGTTCCCACGAGAGGGATGAGCGAGAACACAAAGGCGATAAAGGCAAAGACGATGGGCGCGCGGCCGCCGATGATGCTCAACAGGATGAAGGTGAGCACTCCGTTCACGAGGCCCAGGGTGATTTGACCGATCACGTAGCGGCCGACTCCGTCGGTGATTTGACCGCTCAGCTCAATGAATTTGTCACGCTTGGTTGCGGGCACCAACTTGTAAGTGAATTCCTTGATGGAGTGCAGCGCGGCCGTGAAATACAGGGTGAGGATGATCACAATCAGGGCGCCAAAGAAGCCATTGACGATACTGACGCCCACTGCCAAAGCGCCTCCGGCAAGGTTGGTGATGTTGGCGGGATTCTTGAGCCACGTGGCGGCTTGATCCAACAGGGCGTTCACATCGATCCAGCCGCCCAGTTGCTGATTCAAGGAGTCAACCCACGCCTTGTCAGACAGATTCGTGATGATGTCGGGGAGTGACTTGAGGAACAGACCCACCTGCTCTGAGACGAGCGGAATGATAGTGAGAATGAGCGTGGCCACCGCTGCCAAAACCACAACCACGACAATGAGGATGGCGGACCAGCGGGGCAGCTTGCGCTTTTCGAGCCACGAGACAAGCGGGTCCAGGCCCAGCGAGAGGAAGAGCGCCGCTCCAATGTAGGTCAGCACTGTCGCGAGCGACGTGATGGAGGTGATGAGCAAAAGGCCCACACCAACGCCGAGGGTGCCGATTAAACCAACACGAAACGGATTCTGAATGCGCATGGCGGCCTCCCGGGCTACTCTGATGCGCTCAGCCTAGGTCTGGGCGTTAGTTGCATCCTTCTTTTGCTCGCGCGTGGCGATATTTTCCGCTTCGGCGTTCATCGTCACAACAAAACTGTTGATTGCCTCGCGCTGAGCGATGAGCTGGCTCGCGCGCTCCTCGGCATCGGCGAGAATGCTCGCCCCCCGCGTTTCTGCGGTGTCGACAACGCGGATCGCTTCCTCGCGGGCGTTCGCCGTGATGGCCTCCACCTGAGCGCTGGCATCGGCAACAACGTCGATGGCTTCGCGTTCGGCGCGAGCCATAATCGCCAGTGCGGTCAGCTCTGCCTCGCGGATGTCGGCGCGCAGCGTTTTCAACTGAACTTCGGCCTGTTCGAGGTAGCGCTGAGTAGCCAGTACAGCCTCATTGTGCTTAAGCGTGTACTCCTTCTCGGCTTCCTCGCGACGGACAGAAATTTCCGTCTCGAGCTTGAGGTGCGCCGACAATTCGCGGCCGAGTTTGACGACCTTGCCCTCGGCAATGTCGGTTGCGAAGCGCAGCTTGAACTCCTGGATGGCCCGGGCCGTTTCGGAGATGATCAACTCGGATTCGTTGCGCGCGTTGGCCTTGAGTCGGGCCGCCTCGGTGGCGGTGGCTCCCCTAATCTCGCCACTCTCGCGTTCGGCCTCTTCAACGAGACGATGGGCGCGGCGCCGCGCATCATCGATGATGCGTTCCGCAGAACTCTTGGCGCTCGAGACCAGAACGTGTGCCTCAGAAATCGCGGCGGCGCGTTCGTTGGCCACCCGGGCGTTGAGGTCGGCCTCAACCCGTTCGCGGTCGCGGGCTGACACGTGCTGCATGCGCTCTGCCTCGGCCGTAGCGCGCGCCACAATCTCGGCGGCCTCCTTCTCGGCTTCGCGAAGCAGGCGGTGCAATCGCGTGTTGAGCGTGGCCGCCGTGGGCTTGCTCAGGTGCTCGGCATCGTGACGCAGTTCGGCGACCGTATTCTCGAGGTCGCGCATCCTCTCTGCCTGCTCGTCAAAAAGTGTCTTCGACGTCATGAGTTCACGACGGAGCTTGGCAATGACCTTGTCGACGGTGTCCCGGTCGTAACCGCGAACTGAGCGGGGAAACTCTTCGGTATCGTTCGCCACATGTGTCCTTTGTTTGCGAGGCAGCGTGTGCCAGAAAATCATCATATCGAGCCAACCTGAACGCGTGGAGCCTCCTCCCAGCCGGCATTCCGGTATCTTTGAAACGATTCTGGTTGTGTAGCCACGTTGACGACATCCGGATGCGCGCCAACGCCATCCGCGGAAAGTGACGAGAAAAAGTATGGGCCGATTTATCGCCGCAATCGTGGTGTTCGCCGTAGCCCTCGTCTTTTTGGCAACCGGAATTGCGTTCAAGGTGTTTGCTGGCCCGCAAACCGTCTCGGAGAAGCTGTCACTTGCTGCCACCGCCAACTACGCGATTGTCGACCCGAATGTGCTGACCGTTCGTCCGGGCGTGCAGAGTGTGGTGTTGTCTGGCTCGACGACCAACATGGTGGGCTACGGCCGCACGGTGGATGTTTTGAGTTGGATTGGTGAGTCGCCGTATCTTCAGGTCTCGCGACTGCCCAACGGCAAGTTGTCGTCGAAACTGGTCACGCCCGAAGTGACGGAGGGAGCGAAGGCGCCCACAATCGTGAGTCCTCTCGGTTCAGACATGTGGCTCGAACAGAGCACCGGTGAAAACTCGGCCACGCTGGACATGAATCTGCCGTCAGACATGTCGGTCATTCTCGCGTCGGACGGTAAAGAGCCCGTGCCCTCCACGGTCAACTTTGTGTGGCCCGTGGCCAAGGCCACCTTCTTGTGGATGCAAGACGACCAGTTGCTGTTCCTGGGCGGTGGCATCACGCTCGTTGGTATCGCTCTTTATCTGTGGGCATTCGCCCACTACCGCGCCAAGCAGGGGCCGCGTCGTCGTACTCCCAAGCCACCCAAACCACGCAAGATTTCGCATACTCCCCACCGCGGAATTGATGCCTCGCGCACGCGCGGTCGCCGCGCAGGGGTTCGTCGCCGTGCGTTCATCGCGGTTCCCCTCACGTTGGCGCTGGGTCTCGCCCTGTCATCGTGTTCGCCATTCCAGACAGGGGAGGGCGCTCAGACTCCCGAACCCACGGTAACGGGATCTGATCAGCAGGGCGTGGATCTTCCGCCTGTCGTGGTCACCCAGGCTCAGATGAAGGTCATCATGGAGGACCTCGCTAAGGTGGCCAGCACTGCCGACACCAATCTCGACGGCAATGTCGCTGGCACGCGATTTGCCGGCGCGGCTCTGGACGCGCGTCGGGCGAACTACGCGATTCGCAAGGCTGATTCCTCGCTGGCCGCCATTCCCGCCATACCCACAACCCTGCCTTCGTTGTTTTTGCCCGAAGCCACGAACGCCTGGCCGCGAAGCATTCTTGCCGTCTTCCAGCCGGCAGCCGCGGAGAAGAAAGACGACAAGGCGCCCACGATAGCCGTCGTCATGCAGCAATTGTCACCCCGCGACAATTACAAGGTTGTGTACCAAACAAACCTGCAGGCGAACCAGACGGTGCCCGAGGTAGCTGCGGCAGACATTGGAACGGTCGAGGTTCCCGCGGACTCAAAGCTCCTCTTGCTCTCCCCGAACATGGTGGCGGCAGCTTACGGAGATGTGCTCGCCTACGGCGACAAGAGCATTTATTTCGACAGTTTCGAGTCCACCGGCGACACACTTCGGGCAGCTCTGACCGCTGAACGCGCGCAACAAAATGCCGACAACGTGGCAATCACCTACACCGACCGTGCAGGGACCGGTCCCGTTGTGGCCATGGCCACGGCAACATCGGGCGCGCTCGTGTCGGTGAGTGTCGACGAGATTGCTCGCTTCGAACCGCAGGGCGGCCGCAGTCTGAAACTCACTGGAGCGCTCAAGGCGCTCGCCGGAACCGAACTGGCGCCCAAGCCGATTAACGCCACGTATCAATTCGAGCTGCTGTTCTTTGTGCCGGCCATCGGTTCGACTCAGAGAATCTCGCTCGTGGGCTATTCCGAGAACCTCACGAAGGCGGCCATGGAATGACCTCTCTCGACGACTCCGTGATGCCGCCCACGCCCACGGCGGGATCTGCGCCCGCTCCGGTACCGGCCTCGGTCGCCGACCAGCTCATCGTGGAAGCCACCGACGCCACCTTTGCCCAGTACATCGAGCTGTCGAAGACCGTTCCGGTCATTGTCGACCTGTGGGCCACGTGGTGTGAACCCTGCAAGCAATTGTCGCCCATCCTCGAGCGGGTGGTCACCGAATATGCTGGCCGCCTGGTTTTGGTCAAGATTGACGTTGATGCCAACCCGCAGTTGTCGCAGGCGTTCCAGGCGCAATCCATCCCCACGATTGTTGCGCTCATCGGCGGCAAGACCGCTCCGCTCTTTCAGGGAGCGCTTCCTGAGGCACAGGTGCGCGAGGTGTTGACGCAGGTTCTCAGCGTGGCTGCCGAGAACGGTGTCACGGGCACCTTCGACGCTTCCCTTGCCGGCGATGACACGGTGGAGGAGCCGCTGTCTCCCGAGCACCAGGAAGCTTTTGACGCCATTGAGCGCGGTGACTATGCCGCCGCTACCGCGGCGTACCAAAAAGCCCTGACGAACAACCCGCAGGACGCTCTCGCAGAAGCCGGCTTGGCGCAGGTGGGACTGCTGGCTCGTCTCACGGCCGCCGATGCCGACGCGAGTCGCGCCGCAGCGGCGACCAACGCCACAGACACGGCGGCGGCGCTTGTCGTGGCCGACCTGGATATCGTGGGCGGCCACGTGGAAGATGCCTTCGATCGACTGCTCACCATGTTTCCTCTCGTCGACGACGAGGCCAAGAACGAGATTCGTTTGCGGTTGCTTGAGCTGTTTGCTGTGGTGGGTGCCACCGACCCACGCGTCGTCAGTGCTCGCCTGCGGTTGACCAACCTGCTCTTCTAGGCTGATATTCCGCTGCCCTCGCGCGCTGAACGGGAGAACAATCTTGCCGACCTATCTTGACCACGCGGCTTCCACGCCGGTGCGTTTGGTGGCTCGCGAGGCGTTCATCTCCGCTCTGGCCGAGGTCGGAAACCCGTCATCGGTGCACCGGCACGGTCAGGCCGCTCGCGCGATTGTGGAGGATGCCCGGGAGCGCGTCGCACGTCACTTCGACGCCGACCCCATCGAGGTGGTCTTCACCTCGGGGGGAACCGAGTCGGTCAACCTCGGCATCACCGGCCTGTACCGCGCACGACACCGAGCTTTCGCTGCGCGTCGCCGCCTTGTCGTTCCCGAGGCCGAACACCACGCGACCCTGGACACCGTCACCGCCCTTGCGCGTGAGGGAGCCGACATCGTCTGGGTGGCTGTCGACACCGACGGCGTGATCGATGTCGATGCGTGGGAGCGGGCGTTTGCCGATTCGCCCGACAGCATTGCGTGTGCGTCGTCGCTGGCGGCGAACAATGAGGTCGGGAGCATTCAGCCTTGGCGCGAGCTGGCTGAAATTGCTCACTCTGCTGGCGTACCGTTCCACCTTGACGCGATTGCCGCGCTCGGTCACCTTCCGCTGTCGTTGCGCCCGGCCTCTGCGGTGAGCCTGTCGGGACACAAGATCGGTGCGGTGCCCGGCGTTGGTGTGCTTCTCGTCGACCGCGTCGCCTCACTCGAGGCGATCATCCACGGGGGAGGGCAACAGCGCGAACTGCGTTCGGGAACACTCGACGCGCCGGCCGCGGCCAGCTTTGCCGCCGCCCTCGACGAGGTCGAACGCGAGCGAGAAGTCGAAGTCGCGCGCGTGCGTGCCCTCGCCGACGAGGCGTGGGCGCGCATCCTGACGGAAGTTCCCAGCGCAGTGCCCCGCGGCTCTCGCGAGGCACGTCTCGAGCACAACCTCAATCTCACGTTCCCCGGCTGTCAGAGCGACAGCCTGCTGTTTCTGCTCGATGAGCAGGGGGTGTCGGTGGCCACGGGTTCCGCGTGTCAGGCGGGAGTGGCGCAACCCTCGCACGTACTCATGGCCATGGGGCTCGATGAAGCCGACGCCTCAAGTGCGCTCCGCATCACGCTTGGCCACACAACCACTCAGGCCGATGTCGATGCACTCGTGGCAGCGCTGCCGCGGGCTTACGAACTCGCCCTGAGTGCGGGGCGAACCGCCAACTAGTTCGTTCGGGTTCGCCGACGGCGGATCACCACGAGTGCCGATCCCACCATCGCCAGCAGTGCCGCAATCGCAATACCACCGAAGAGGGTGGCTTCGCTGTGACCGGTGTCGGGCAGCGACTTCCCCCCGGAGCTGGCCCACGTGATGTCGGCGTCGCCGCACAGGGTGGTCACACGAATGGTCACATCGAATGAATCGGCTGAGGTGAATTTTCCGTCAACAATTCCGGTGTTTTCATCGAGGGTCACACCGGCGGGAAGCTCGCCGTCAACGACAACGAAGTGCGTGCCCTCGGGGCTGGTAATGGGAACGTTGTGCACGGTGTTGCCCACGAAGTGCTCGTCCGGGGTGATGGACCACGCCCCTAGGACCGGAATTGTGAAAAGGTCAAATTCATCGTTCGGCTCGACGTTGTAGTCATTGAGCGTCCGGCCGTCATGCATGACGACCCCATCAAAAACGAGACATGTTACTGCGGTCTCAATCTCCGTCTTGTCAGTAATCTTCTGCCGCACGTTTTCGATGCTGTCGGATCCTTCGACATCTAAAACGACTATGTGGTTGTTCCACGATTGATGGACAAGTATTTGTCCGGCCGCCCCAGGCCACGCTGCGAATGCGGGTGGGCACAGGCTTGAGACAAAGACAAGGCTCAGCACTGTGGCTCCGGCGGCAAGAATCGCGCGTCGCTTCATCATGTCTCTCTCCTCGAGGGCTTTTCCACTCACATCACGCTACTCGGGTATGTCCGGGTTCGAGCGCTTAAGATTGACTCATGCGGGTTTTGGCAGCGATGAGTGGCGGAGTGGATTCCGCAGTTGCTGCCGCGCGCGCGGTCGAGGTCGGACACGACGTGGTCGGCGTGCATCTCGCGCTGAGTCGCATGCCCGGAACCCTGCGGACGGGCGCACGCGGATGCTGCACCATCGAAGACTCGATGGATGCCCAGCGTGCCGCCACCAAGCTCGGCATTCCCTATTACGTCTGGGATTTCAGCGAGCGCTTCCGCGCGGACGTGGTCGACGACTTCGTGGCGGAATATCAGGCGGGACGCACGCCCAACCCCTGTATGCGCTGCAACGAGCGCATCAAATTTGACGCCCTCATGGAGAAGGCCCTGGCCCTGGGCTTCGATGCCGTGTGCACGGGCCACTATGCGATTGTGCGCACCACCGACTCCGGCCAGCGCGAACTGCACCGCGCCAGTGCCTCGGCCAAGGATCAGTCGTACGTGCTGGGCGTGCTCACCTCAGACCAACTGGCACACGTCATGTTCCCGCTGGGCGACACGCCATCCAAGGCGGATGTTCGCGCCGAGGCCGAGCGTCGCGGCCTGTCGGTGGCGCAAAAGCCCGACAGCCACGACATCTGCTTCATTCCCGATGGCGATACCCGCGGCTGGCTCGAGGAGCGCTTGGGGGCCCACGAGGGCCCCATTGTCGACACCACCGGTGCCGAGTTGGGAACGCACGCCGGTGCCGCCGGATTCACCGTGGGCCAGCGCAAGGGGCTCGACATTTCGCGGCCGGCGGCCGACGGTCGTCCGCGCTTCGTCTTGGAGGTGCGTCCCGCCACAAACACGGTCATCGTTGGCCCTAAGGAAGCCCTCGACCTCGCCGAGATTGCCGGCAACGTGTTTTCGTGGTGTGGCGAGGAGCCCGTGGATATTGATTCGGGCATCGACGTTCACGTGCAGATTCGCGCTCATTCGGATCCGGTTCCGGCTCGGGCCGAACGCGTCACCACCGACGCCGGCATGACCGAAGTTGTCGTTCGCCCCGATAACCCGCTCAACGCCGTTTCACCCGGGCAGACGGCCGTCCTCTATGCCGACACGCGCGTTCTGGGTCAGTTCACCATCGCCCGCACGGTGGCGGTGCCAGTATCTGACCCCGCGCTGGTTGAGTAGTCGCGAAGAACCTCATGACCCCTCATTGCTGGTTGAGTAGTCGCGCAGCGACGTATCGAAACCCCGAACGAAGAACCTCATGACCACATTCGATGCCGCCCTCGCGGAATCACAGGCGCTGACCGAACGCATCGAGCAGGCCCGGCTGGCCTACTACGAGCGCAACGAGAGCGTGATTTCCGACGCCGACTACGACGCACTCATGCGACGCCTCGAAGAACTTGAGGCGACCTTCCCGCAACTGCAGGGGCAAGACTCACCCACGCTCTCGGTGGGCGGTCGGGTCGCCTCCACGTTCGACCCGGTGACACATGCCGAGCGCATGATGAGCCTCGACAACGTCTTCGACGAAGAGCAGTTTGCCGCCTGGTACGACCGCGTCGTGAAGGATGCGGCCACATCGCCGCGCCTGCTGTGCGAGCTCAAGATTGATGGCCTCGCCATTTCACTCACCTACGTCAACGGCACGCTCACTCAGGCGGCAACACGTGGCGACGGTGTGGTGGGCGAGGACGTCACGGCGAACGTCAAGACCATCGCGGGCATCCCGCATCGGTTGTCGGGCGCGGGCTGGCCGGCCCTGGTGGAGGTGCGCGGCGAGATTTTCTTCCCGATTGAGGCTTTTCACCAGATCAATGAGCAGTTGGCCGAGGCCGACGAGAAGGTGTTTGCCAATCCTCGTAACGCCGCATCAGGTTCGCTGCGTCAGAAGGATGCCACCAAGACCGCTGGCCGCCCCCTGCGCATGCTTGTGCACGGCATCGGCGCGTGGGCGGATGTGCCGGTGGCCACGCAATCCGACGTTTACGGACTGCTTGCCGGTTGGGGACTGCCCGTCTCCACGCACTTCCGCGTGGTCGACGCGGCCGAAGGCGCCATCGCGTTCATCCGTCAGATGGGCGCGGCCCGCGACTCGGTGGAGCACGAGATCGACGGCATCGTGGTCAAGGTCGACGACCTAGCCGTGCAGCGCGAACTGGGATCGACCTCGCGTGCCCCGCGCTGGGCCATCGCCTACAAGTACCCGCCCGAGCAGGTCAACACCAAGCTCGTGGATATTCGGGTGAGCGTGGGTCGCACCGGTCGCGCCACGCCCTATGCGGTTGTTGAGCCTGTCAAGGTCGCCGGCTCCACCGTGGAGTTCGCCACCCTGCACAATCAAGACGTGGTGCGCGCCAAGGGAGTGCTCATCGGCGACACCATCGTGATTCGCAAGGCGGGCGACGTGATTCCCGAGGTTCTCGGCCCGGTCCTGGAGCTGCGCGACGGCACCGAGCGCGCGTTCGTCATGCCCACGGGGTGTCCCGAGTGCGGCGCCACCCTGGCGCCCGCCAGCGAGGGCGACATCGATCTGCGCTGCCCCAACGCACGCAGCTGCCCGGCCCAGGTTCGTGGCCGCGTGGAGCACATCGGTAGTCGCGGCGGACTCGATATTGAGGGCCTGGGCGAGGTCGCTGCTGGGGCCCTCACCAATCACGTGGACGGCGAGACGCCTCCTCTCGAAACCGAGGCGGGTCTCTTCGGTGTGACCATCGACGACCTGCTCGGTAATGCCTACTTCCGTAACGCCGATGGTGGGGCGTCCAAGAACGCCCTCGAACTGCTTGCCAACCTTGAGCTCGCTAAGACCAAGCCCCTCTGGCGGCTGGTGGTCTCGCTCAACATTCGACACGTGGGTCCCGTGGCCGCTCGGGCCCTCGCCGACTACTTCGGTTCGCTCGAGGCCATCCGTGCGGCGAGCACCGACGAACTTGCCGCGGTCGACGGGGTCGGCGCCATCATTGCCGAGTCGTTGAGCGGTTGGTTCGATATCGACTGGCACCGCGACATCGTTGATGCGTGGACGCGCGACGGAGTGCAGTGGAGCACGCCCGGCCATGCGGGGCCGGGAGCTCGCACGCAGGTGGAGGGCCCGTGCTCGGGGCTGATCATCGTGGCCACCGGTTCACTCGAGGGCTATACCCGTGAGGGTGCCGAGGAAGCCATCATCGCCGCGGGCGCTAAACCGTCGTCGAGTGTGTCGAAAAAGACCGACTTTGTAGCCGCCGGTCCGGGAGCCGGATCAAAACTCGCGAAAGCCGAAGAGTTGGGCATCCCGGTTCTCGACGCTGCGGGCTTCACTCGCCTTCTCGCCGGTGGTCCCAGCGCCGTCTAGGGCCTCGCGCACATCATCATGACCGAATTCATTTATTACACGTCGTCGTCGCTCAACGGCTTCATTGCCGATGACCACAATTCGCTCGAGTGGCTGTTTGCGGTGGATGCGTCCGAGGGAAGCCCGGATACGGCTGCCTTTATCGAATCGGTCGGTGTGCAGGTGATGGGGTCCACCACGTACGAGTGGCTGCTGCACAGTGAGGGGCTCCTGGAAGTACCGCAGAAGTGGCAACGGTTTTTTGGCTCGCTGAATACGTGCGTGCTGACCTCGCGCGAGTTGCCCACTCCTGAGGGTGCCAACATCACTTTTCTCGCTGGGCCGGTGGCCGAGCACGTGGCCCAGATCGAGACGCTCGCGGGTGATCGAAACGTGTGGGTGGTTGGCGGGGGAGACGTCGCCGCACAGTTCCTGGAAGCCGGGCGGCTGAACCGCATCGAAGTGACCTTCGCGCCCGTCACGCTCGCTGGAGGAGCGCCCCTGCTGCCGCGCTTCGTGCCCGCCGGGCGACTGAAACTTGAGGCCGTTCATCAGGAAGGCCCCTTCGCTCGGTTGAGCTACCGGGTCGTCTCCCCGACGAGCCCGCCCTCGGTAGGCTAGAGGGGCTATGTCAGACATCTCCGAAGACAGCGTTCGTCACCTCGCCGGGCTTGCCCGCATCGACCTGACCAACGATGAAGTCACGCACCTCACGGCCGAACTCAGCAAGATTGTCGATGTGGTTGCCACGGTTTCCGCCGCCGCGACCGACGACGTCCCGGCCACCAGCCACCCCATCCCGCTCACCAACGTGTATCGCGACGATGTGGTCACGGATGACGTGCTCACCACCGAGAAGGCGCTTTCGGGGGCACCCGAGCACGACGGTTCGCGCTTCAAGGTGTCGGCCATTCTGGGGGAGGAGCAGTAGTGACCGACCTCACGCGCCACACCGCTGCCGAGCTGGCCGCCCAGCTTGCCGACGGCTCGACAACGAGTGTTGCCGTCACTCAGGCCCACCTCGACCGCATCGCCGCCGTCGACGGCACGATTCATGCTTTTCTGCACGTCAACCCCGAACTGTCGCTGGCCGCCGCCGCCGCGAGTGATGCCCGTCGCGCTGCCGGCAAGCCGCTGAGCGACCTCGACGGTGTGCCGCTGGCCATCAAGGATGTGCTCGTCACCACCGACATGCCTTCGACCTCGGGTTCCAAGATTCTCGAAGGCTGGATGAGCCCTTACGACGCAACCGTGGTCACGCGCGCTCGCGAGGCCGGACTCGTTCCCCTCGGCAAGACCAACATGGACGAATTCGCCATGGGATCGTCCACCGAACACTCGGCCTACGGCCCCACGCGCAACCCCTGGGACATCGATCGCATCCCGGGCGGATCGGGCGGTGGCTCGGCCGCTGCCGTAGCCGCGTTCGAAGCACCCTTTGCTCTCGGCAGTGACACCGGCGGATCCATCCGTCAGCCCGCGCACATCACCGGCACCGTGGGCATGAAGCCGACATACGGTTCGGTTAGTCGCTATGGCGCAATCGCACTGGCCTCGAGCCTCGACCAGGTCGGCCCGTGCTCGCGCACCGTGCTCGACGCGGCGCTGCTCCATGACGTGATCGGCGGATATGACCGTCACGATTCGACGTCATTGAAAGACGCGTGGCCCTCGTTCGCCGAAGCCGCGCGCGCAGGCGCCCAGCCCGGTTCACTGAAAGGCCTCAAGGTCGGTGTGGTGGGCCAGTACTCGGGCGAGGCGTTCCAGGCCGGCGTCATGACGCGATTCCGCGAATCCCTCGAGATGTTGGCCGCGGCCGGCGCGGAGATTGTCGACGTGAGTCTGCCCAGCGTTGAGTACGCCGTGGCCGCTTACTACCTGATTCTCCCGGCCGAGGCATCCAGCAACTTGGCCAAGTTCGACTCCGTGCGATTTGGCATGCGCGCCACCCTGACCGGTGGCGGAACCGTCGAGCAGGTCATGTCTGCCACGCGTGAGGCCGGGTTCGGCCCCGAGGTCAAGCGCCGCATCATCCTCGGCACCTACGCCCTGTCGGCGGGATACTACGACGCCTACTACGGCAGTGCTCAGAAGGTGCGCACGCTCATTCAGCGCGACTTCGATCACGCGTTTGCGTCGGTCGATGTGCTTGCCACACCCACGGCACCCACCACCGCGTGGAAGCTCGGCGAGAAGCTCGACGACCCGCTGGCCATGTACGCACAAGACATCGCCACGATTCCGGCCAACCTTGCCGGCATCCCCGGCATCAGCATCCCGTCCGGAATCGCGCCCGAGGACGGACTTCCGGTGGGCATCCAGTTCTTGGCTCCGGCACGCCACGACGCGAAGCTGTATTCGGTGGCCGCCGGCCTCGAGGCTCTGCTTCACGCGCAGTGGGGCGGCCCGCTCAACTCCCAAGCACCCGATTTCGATACGTCGTCGCGTACTCAATCAACGCGAGGGGGTGCCTGATGGCTAAGGCAAAACTGATGGACTTCGACAAGGCGCTCGAGCTCTTCGAGCCCGTGCTCGGCTTCGAGGTGCACGTCGAGCTCAACACCAAGACCAAGATGTTCTCGTCGGCTCCCAACGAGTTTGGTGGCGAACCCAACTCCAACGTCACTCCTGTGTGCCTGGGGCTGCCCGGTTCGCTTCCCGTCGTGAACGAGCAGGCCGTGCGCTACTCGATCAGCCTGGGCCTCGCGCTCGGTTGCTCGATTGCCCCTTCCTCGCGATTCGCGCGCAAGAACTACTTCTACCCCGACCTCGCCAAGAACTATCAGATCTCGCAGTTCGACGAGCCCATCGCTTTTGAGGGCAAGGTCGACGTTGAGTTGTCTGACGGCCGCATCGTCTCCGTCGACATCGAGCGTGCGCACATGGAAGAAGACGCCGGCAAGTTGACGCACATCGGAGGGGCCACCGGCCGCATCCAGGGCGCCGAGTACTCGTTGGTGGACTACAACCGTGCCGGTGTTCCGCTCGTTGAAATTGTGACCAAGGTCATTTACGGCGCCGAGGCCGATGCTCCCGAACTCGCCAAGGCGTACGTGGCCACCATCCGCGACATCGTGGTGGCGCTCGGCATTTCGGATGCCCGCATGGAGCGCGGAAATCTGCGCTGTGACGCCAACGTCTCGTTGCGTCCCCGCGGTCAGGAGAAGCTGGGCACGCGCACCGAAACGAAGAACGTCAACTCTCTGCGATCCGTCGAGCGAGCGGTGCGCTATGAGATTCAGCGCCAGGCGCAGATTCTGAGCGAGGGCGGCACGATCATCCAAGAGACGCGTCACTGGCACGAAGACACCGGAGCCACGTCGGCCGGTCGCCCCAAGTCGGATGCCGACGACTACCGTTACTTCCCCGAGCCGGACCTTCTCCCCGTGGAGCCGTCGGCCGAACTGATTGCCGAACTCCGTGCAGCGCTTCCCGAGCAGCCGGCCGAGCGCAAGCGTCGCCTCAAGGCCGAGTGGGGCTTTACCGACCTTGAATTCCAGGACGTGGTGAACTCCGGTCTGCTCAGCGAACTCGTTGCCACGGTGTCGGCTGGTGCTTCGCCTCAGGCCGCGCGCAAGTGGTGGACGGGCGAGATTGCTCGCATTGCCAACGCCGCCGACCGCGAGCCCACCGAGCTCATCACGGGCGCACAGGTGGCCGAAGTGCAGCTGCTCGTCGACGAGGGTGTGCTCAACGACCGAATGGCTCGTCAAGTTCTCGAGGCCGTCATTGCCGGCGAGGGAACAGCACGCGAAATCGTTGATGCCAAGGGCCTTGCCGTGGTTAGTGACGATGGTGCCCTCATCGCGGCCATTGACCAAGCGCTTGCCGCACAGCCCGACGTGCTCGAAAAGATTCGCGAGGGCAAGGTTCAGGCAGCCGGCGCGGTGATCGGCGCCGTCATGCAGGCCATGCAGGGCAAGGCAGATGCCGCTCGTGTGCGCGAACTCGTGCTCGAGAGGGCTCAGGCCTAGCCCCCGCTAACTTGCACTCGCCCACACGAATGCCATACTAAAAACACCACCACAACAGAAAGTCGGACCATGCGCGTACTCATCTTCGTTATCAGCATGATTCTTTTCCTTGCCAGCTGGTACGTCATGGCTCAGGCATTCAATGTGCCCGGTTACGAGGGCTGGATCTTCGCCGGTGGCATCATCCTTTTCACCCTGTC
>CANFVD010000032.1 GCA_947450345.1 Actinomycetota bacterium | reverse complement strand
GTGCGCCCGGAGGGATTCGAACCCCCAACCTTCTGATCCGTAGTCAGATGCTCTATCCGTTGAGCTACGGGCGCAGTGTTAGAAACTAACTATGAAAGCATACCCAAAAAACCGGAGGCGCTATTCGCCCAGAATCTGGGCGGGCTGCACGATGGGGTAGATCTCCAGGTCCCACAGGGGACCCATGGGTAGGCCAGTCACGGTTGCTTCGGCCTCAGCGATGTCGGTTGCGTGCACCTCGAGAAATACCTTGCGGTTGGGCGTCGCGAGTCGAATTGCCCCGAGCCGGCCAGCATCTTGGAGGGCCTTTGCCGCGTCGCGCTCCGCCGGAGCCAAGGCCATGATTTCGGGCATCTCGATGCCTGTTTTGAAAGTACAGACGACCATAAACTCGCTCATTTTGCCTCCCGGGCTCTGCGCACTGCGTGATGAGAGGACCAAAAATGGCCTCCGCGCCTGGAGTAACGTGACGACGGCAAAGATAATTCCTGCGTGTGATTGGTTTGGTGACGAGCGGGATAAGTTTGGAGCATGGTGAACCGTCGCGTTGTTGTTACCGGAGCCAGCTCGGGAATTGGGGAGGCCACCGCGAGGCTTTTTGCCGAACACGGCTGGCACGTAGTGGGAGTCGCTCGGCGCGAAGACCGGCTTGCGCAACTGGCAGCAGGAACGGGCATCGAAACGTATGTGGCCGACGTCACCAAGCAAGATGATGTGGACGCACTGCGCGATTACCTCGCCACGACGGGCGGTGTTGCTTCGCTCGTGAACATCGCGGGTGGCGCTTTTGGCAGCGCCTCGGTTGAAGACAGCGACGTGGCCGACTGGCAGAAGATGTTCGACGTCAACGTGATTGGCGTCAAGCGCGTAACTGCGACACTGCTGCCCCTGCTGCGCGAGGCCGCCGCCGACGGCCACGCCGACATCGTGACCATCACGTCAACCGCGGGCACAATCGTTTACGAAGGCGGCGCGGGATACAACGCGGCCAAGTTTGCCGCCCACGCGCTCATGGGCGTCTTGCGGTTGGAGTTGGCTGGTGAGCCCATCCGGGTCATTGAAATTGCGCCGGGAATGGTGAAGACAGACGAGTTTGCACTCAATCGTTTGGGAGGCGACACCGAGAAGGTTGAGGCGCTCTACAAGGACGTTGAGGCGCCACTGACGGCAGAAGACATCGCTGAAACCATCGTTCACTCGCTCGAACTGCCGGGTCACGTGAACCTCGACCTGATCACCATGCGGCCGGTGGCTCAGGCGGCGCAGCACAAGCTGATTCGAGGAAAGCTCAGCCCCAAGAAGGCTTAGCTCGAAGCAGTCTTAGCGCCGCTTTCGCGTCACGAGGCGGATGAACCAGTTCCAGACGCCCAGCACCAAGAAGGCTCCCGACAGGCCTCCCAAGATGCCGCCCACAATGTCCATGGGGTAGTGCACACCGAGCAGTAGGCGACTCCAGCCCGTGGCGAGCGTGAGCAGGCACAGGAAGATCACGGCAGGCCAACGCCAACGCGATCCAGCAAGCACGACACACACCGCAACCGTGAGAGCCATGACAAACGTGACGTGACCGCTGGGGTAACTGAGCGCTTCCTTGTAGGCCGTACCGTCGAAGGGCAAGGGGCGCGGTTCGGCGACGACCTGCTTGACTCCCGCGATGAGGAGCCAACCGGCGCCGGCCACAATCATCGAACCGAGGGCCGTCAGCCAGCCCTTCCAAATAGTGACGAGAATGCCCATGACGATGAGGATGACGGCAACGACAACGTAGCGGTCGATAGCTTCAAGGATGACGGCAAGCCACTCCTGAAACGGCGACGAGTTGGCGTGAAAAAACTCGTCAACAACGTACGTGGACTTGGTCCACTCCAGGTTCGCCACGGCAACAAAACCGATGATCGCGGTGAGAATGTATCCGCCCAGGCCCCACCAGAAGGCGCCTCGAGGAGCGGACAGGATGCCCGTTCCCATCTGAAATTTCTTTGCCACGTGTTTTCACTCTCTCGTACGGAATAAGTCAACGGAATGAGTCTACGGGCCCTGGGGGAGACGGCGGGATTTGTCCCCACCCTCGAATTCCCGCTCGACGACATGCGTCTCACGGCTCGGGCGTGGGCCCAGCCCCACTTGCGAAACCCCCTCACAAAGCATGCTTTGCTCGGCGCAAGCGAGGACCCCAGCGCGTTCATTCACCCAACCGCGCCAAAAACAAAACCCACCATGCGGTGGGTTCTTGTTTTTGGCGGAGACGGCGGGATTTGAACCCGCGGTCCCCTTACGAGGACTCCACCTTAGCAGGGTGGTGCACTAGGCCGAACTATGCGACGTCTCCTCGAACAAGCACTGCTTGCGCGACAAATAAAGCATACCGGCACGGCGCAATGGCCACGAACCTGAGCTCGTTGGGCTAGTTATTGCCCTTGGAGCAAGTGACTTCGCCAGCGTTCTGACCGAGTACCTGGCCGCTCAGAACCACAGGGTCGGGCAATACCTCGGCCGGGGTGGGCGTGGGAGTAGCGGTGCTCGTTCCGGTAACCCGAGGGGCCGACGTGGGAACAGGATCAGCGGCTATCTCGCCCGACTTGACCGAACCGGCACCCGTGTCACCACTCAACGCGATGGGCTGGTCGGCAAGGATTGCCGCAAACAGTTCGTCGGCCGCGGCCTGCTTGGGCTGAACCTTACCCAGGTAGATGCCTTCGCCACCGGTTGAACCCGGGTACTGCACAAACACCACGCGATCGAGGGGAATGCTGCGCAGGGCCATGGCAATCGACACCATGGTGTCGAGGTTGTTGAGGCTGTCAGACAGCGTCAGGTTCGTTACAGCCGCCTTGGCCAAGTTGTAGAGCGTGACAGGGTTCGTGAGAGTTCCCTCAGACTTGAGCTTGCGCACGAGTGCCGACAGGAACACCTGCTGGTTGCTGATACGGCCGAGGTCGGATCCGTCGCCCACGCCGTGGCGAGTGCGCAGGAACTGCAGTGCCGCCATGCCCGACAGCGTGTGGTTTCCTGCGTCGAGATAGGTGGACGTGTAATCATCGTTGATGCTTTCGGCAACACACACTTCGACGCCACCCACGGCGTCGGCCAGGCCGATCACGCCACCAAACTGAACGACTGCGGCATAGGGGATGCTGAGGCCGGTGAGTTGCTCAACGGTGAGCACAACACACGCAAGTCCGCCATCGCTCAAGGATGCGTTGATCGGACCCTGCCAGCCGCCGCCACCATCGGGGCAATCGGCGATAGGAACAACCATGTCGCGGGGGATGCTGACCACCGTGGCGCTCTTGTGGTCCGCGGCGATGTGCATGATCATGTTGACGTCGTTGAGAACGGCTCCGCCGTCTTCGCCGAAGACGGGGTCTTGACCCTCGCGGCTGTCGCTACCCACCAGCAACAGGTTGACGCCGCCTTCGATTTCGCCAATCTGGGGGATGACATCGGGCTGGTTGGCCAAGGCGACCGACTTCTTTGCGCTCGTGGCCACGTCCCACACGGCGACCGCGGCAACGCTTGTGCCGCTCACCAGTGCCACGGCCAATGCCGTAGCGATAATGGTGATGACGAAGCGAACTCCGCCAACCTGCGAGCGCTTGCGTCCGTGGGTCACGGGTGCTTCGGCACTGGAGTCATTCTTGCGGGCCATGATGTCCTTTGAGTCTCACATTTTCGGGTTGTAACTGGCGGAGGGCGTGGGATTCGAACCCACGAGGCATTGCTACCCACTGGTTTTCAAGACCAGCTCCTTCGGCCGCTCGGACAGCCCTCCCACGACTTCGAGACGGGGTGGACCGTCGTCGACGACAGAGCAAAGTCTACCCGAACGCTTCTGACAGCCTCGCAGAGGCGCCTGAGCGCAAACTGAACGGCAGTCTTGGTGACTAGATGCGGGCCAATGCGTCGGCGAGCCCGTGCTCCATGACCGAAGCGCACTGCTCGTTGGAAGCGGCCATGACCTCGGGTGGCGAGTCCTGCATGGCCACGCCACGGCCCAACTGCGCCGCCCACTCGAGCATTTCGATGTCGTTGCGGCCGTCGCCGGCGGCAAACACGTGCGTGCGCGGAATGCCCAGGTGTTCGCGCACCTTCTCGAGGCCCGTTGCTTTGTTAACGCCGTCGGGTGCGATGTCGAGCCACGCGGTGTATCCGATGTGATACGTGACGCGATGCAGGCCCATCTTCTCGACGACCTGCAAGAAAGACTCGGTGTCGTCCGTGGGTGAGATGACCACGACGCGCGTGACCTCGCGGTGCTTCAGATCGTCGAAGTCGACCTGGTGCGCCTCGTTCATTTGGCTGATGTACGGGAACGACTCCGTAAAGAAGTAGGCGCCGTGCTCGTCTTCCACCGCAAAAGTGCCCTCGGGGAGTGCGGGGCGGATCGTTTCGAGGACGCTCGCCGGGTTGAACGTTTCGACGTATTCGCGTCGATATCCGTGATCACCGAGAGCGTCCTTCTTGAGGACGATGGCGCCGTTGCTACACACCACGTATTCGGGGCTGATGTCGAGGGCATCCAAAATTGGCGCGGTTTCTGCCCACGAACGACCCGTGGCCAGCATGACCTCGTGACCAGCCTGCGATACACGCGTAACCTCGCTGCGCACCTCCGGAGCGATGTCACCCCGATTGGTGAGGAGCGTGCCGTCAATGTCGAGCGCGATCAGCCAGCGATCGGAGGCGGTCATGAGTCTGCTTTCGGGCGGGTCGTTGCGGGGGTGGGCGTGATGCGGTCGAGCCCTCCGAGGTAGGGGCGCAGGGCTTCGGGAATGACCACCGAACCGTCGGCCTGCTGGTGCGTCTCGAGCAGGGCCACAATCCAGCGGGTTGTGGCCAGGGTACCGTTGAGCGTGGCCACCGGGGTGGTCTTGCCCCCGTCTGCACGGTGGCGGGTGTTGAGGCGACGTGCCTGAAAAGTGGTGCAGTTGGAGGTGCTGGTGAGCTCACGATACGCGTCTTGTGTGGGCACCCACGCCTCGATGTCGAACTTGCGAGCGGCGCTCGACCCCAAGTCACCCGCGGCTACGTCAATCACGCGGTAGCTCAGGCCCAGCGCTTGCAGCATGGCCTCCTGCCAGGCCACGAGGCGATCGTGCTCCGCCTCGGCGTCTTCGGGGGTCGTGTAGACGAACATTTCGAGCTTGTTGAACTGGTGCACGCGAATGATGCCCCGGGTGTCTTTGCCGCTCGAACCCGCCTCGCGGCGATAACACGTCGACCAACCGGCGTAGCGCAGGGGGCCGTCGGAGAGGTCGAGAATCTCGTCGGAGTGGAATCCGGCGAGCGCAACCTCGCTCGTGCCCGTGAGATACAGGTCGTCGGCCGGAAGGTAGTAAATCTCGTCGGCGTGGGCGCCGAGGAATCCGGTTCCACTCATGATTTCGGGGCGAACCAGCGTGGGCGTGATGAGTGGGATGAAGTCGGCGGCGAGCGCCCGGTCGAGTGCCATGTTCATGAGGGCAATCTCGAGGCGTGCGCCAATTCCCGTCAGGAAGTAGAACCGCGAACCCGACACTTTGGCGCCGCGCGCCATGTCGATGGCGCCGAGGGCCTCACCCAGCTCGAGGTGATCTTTGGGCTCAAAGTCGAAAGTGGCCCTAGTTCCCTGCTCACGTAGCGTGACAAAATCGGCCTCGCCGCCGGCGGGTACGCCCTCGAGCACGATGTTTTCGAGGGCGCCAGCGGCAGCGTGATAGGCCGTTTCGGCATCGTTGGCGGCAGCGTTGGCGGCTTTGACCCGCTCGGCGAGCTCGGCCACCTCAGCGAGAAGGGCCTTCTTTTCGTCGCCCTGAGCCTGGCCGACCTTCTTGCTAAATGCGTTCTGCTCGGCACGAAGCGTCTCAAACTCTGTGAGTGCCGTGCGCCGAGCGACATCGGCGGCCAGGGCTGCGTCAACGAGGTCGGGGGATGACCCGCGAACTTGCTGCGACCAACGAACAACGTCCGGTTGTTCGCGCAGTAAAACGGGGTCAATCACAGGCTTATTCTACGTCCACGGTCTGTACCGGCTCGGGCAGCGCGCCCGGGCGACACCGGGGACGTGCGCTCGCTAGCCGAGGATGTCGTCGAGCCACGAACGCGCGTCTTGGAACACGCGGTCGGCATAGCGATCATCGTGCGCTACCGACTGTCCGTCGGCGCGCGGGTAGCTTCCAAGGAAGGTCACACGAGGACTGAACCGGCGCAGGCCCAGCAGGGCATCCGCCATGCGATCGTCGCGCACGTGACCGTCGGCATCGATGACAAAGCGGTAACGCCCCATGCCGTCTCCCACGGGACGCGACTGGATGAGGCTGAGGTTGACGCCCCGGGTGGCGAACTGCTCGAGCATTTCGAGTAGCGCGCCCGCGCGGTCTTCGGGGAGCTCCACGATGAGGCTGGTCTTGTCGCGCCCGGTGGGTGCCGGGAGTTCGCGGGTTCGACTCACCAACACGAAGCGCGTTTCGGCGTTGGCGTTGTCGCCGATGTTCGACGCAAGCACCTCCACGGCGTAGTGGGTGGCGATGCCGGGCGGCGCAATAGCGGCCTCGGCGTTGCCCGACTCAAGCAGATCGGCTGCCGCGGCAACGTTACTCGGCGACGGAATGTGACCGTGGTGCGGCAAGTTCTTCTCTAGCCAGCCGCGGCACTGGGCATACGCCACGGGGTGAGCGTTCACCACGGTGATATCAGCCAGGCTGGTACCCGCGCGAACCACGAGGTCGAACGTCACAGGAACGATGTACTCGCCGATGATGCGGACATCGGGGATGTTGGCCAGCGCGTCTTGCGTCGCCGAAACCCCGCCGTCAATGGAATTTTCGATGGCGATCATGGCGGCGACCGAGCGTCCGGAGACCACGTCGTCGAGCGCTTCGCCCACGTTGTGGACCGGGCGCCACGTTGCTCCACGGGCCTCAGGAACCTGTGCAAGGGCAGCTTCAGTGAACGTCCCCGCGGGGCCGAGGTAACTGTACGTCGCCGCGGATGCTGCCGTTGCCTTATTCGCCATGCCTTGATGGTATCCGGAGTGGCAAACTGAGGGGGTGAACACGCGTGCCGGGACCCCCGCCCAACTCGCCGACCTGATTGACCTCGGTGCCCTGTTGGCGGCTTATCACGAGGGTGAGCCGGACGTATCGATCCCGGAGCAACGGGTGGCGTTTGGTACCTCGGGACATCGGGGTTCGAGCCTGACCACGTCGTTCACTGACACACACATCGCGGCCATCACGCAGGCCATCTGCGAATATCGTGCCAGCCAAGGCATCACCGGTCCGCTCTTTATGGGGGCCGACACGCACGCCCTGAGTGCTCCCGCCCAAGCCACCGCTCTTGAGGTGTTGGTCGCCAACGACGTTCGTGTGCTCACCGATGTGCGCCGCGGGTTCACCCCGACGCCCGCCATCTCGCATGCGATTCTGACCTACAACCGCGCCGACCACGACGATGAGGCCGACGGCATCGTGGTGACGCCCAGCCACAATCCCCCCGGTGACGGTGGTTTCAAATACAACCCGCCCCACGGTGGCCCGGCCGACACGTCGGCAACCAACTGGATTGCCGAACGCGCGAACGAGTTAATTGCCGACGGGATGCGTGAGGTGCGGCGCAGCGCAGACGTATCCGGAGCTCAGACGCACGACTTTCTGGCCGCCTACGTGAATGACCTCGAGCAGGTCATCGATATGCCCGCTATTGCGCGCGCTGACGTGCGCGTGGGTGCTGACCCCATGGGTGGCGCGTCGGTCGAGTACTGGGCCGCCATCGGCGAGCGTTACGGGCTCGACCTAACGGTGGTCAATACGAGCGTTGATCCGCGCTGGGCCTTCATGACCCTCGATTGGGACGGCAAAATCCGCATGGACCCGTCGAGCCCGCACGCCATGGCGGGGCTCGTGGCCCGTCGCAACGACTTCGACATCCTCACGGGAAATGATGCGGATGCCGACCGCCACGGCATCGTGACTCCCGATGCCGGCCTCATGAACCCCAACCACTTTTTGGCTGTGGCCATCGATTACCTTTTTCGCCACCGCACTCAGTGGCGAGCGGATGCCCGCGTGGGCAAGACCCTGGTGTCGTCGTCGATGATTGACCGCGTGGTGGCCGAACTCAATCGCCCGTTGTGGGAAGTTCCTGTGGGATTCAAGTGGTTCGTGCCCGGACTGATCGACGGATCCGTTGGTTTTGGCGGCGAAGAAAGCGCCGGAGCCTCGTTCTTGCGCCTGGACGGCAGCGTGTGGACCACCGACAAGGACGGCATCATTCTTGCCCTGCTGGCCGCCGAGATTCTGGCCGTGACGGGCAAGACGCCCTCGCAGCTTTACCGCGAACTCACCGAGACCTACGGCGCCCCGGCCTACGAACGGGTTGACGCTCCCGCCACCAGATCTCAAAAGACGCGACTCTCACAGGTGGATGAGCGCGCGGTCGACGCCACCCTGTTGGCCGGAGACCCCATTACCGGGATTCTGACCCGGGCCCCCGGAAACAACGAAGGGCTCGGCGGACTCAAGGTGCAGACCGACTTCGCGTGGTTCGCCGCGCGCCCCTCGGGAACCGAAGACGTGTACAAGATCTATGCCGAATCGTTTCGGGGTACCGACCACCTCGCGCAGGTTCAACGCGAGGCACGAGAGATTGTGGATCGGGCGCTCGAGGGCGCTTAGCCGCGGATCAGATTTCGCTAGAGATAGTCCGGCGCGGGATCGAGGCCAAAGAACTCTTCGAGCGTCTGGACGCCCGTGTTGTGGAGTTCTGCCGCGAGTTCAAGGCCGACGAAACGATAGTGCCACGGCTCAAACGCATAGCCCGTGATGTTCGTGAGTCCGTTGGGGTAGCGCAGCATGAAACCGTACTTCCATGCGTTAGCGGCCAGCCATTGACCCGGCAGGGTGTCGGCAAAACACTCGTCAAGAGCACACTCGCCGCTCGCGGGGCTGATGTCCATGGCCAAACCGGTCTGGTGCTCACTGAAGCCCGGACGTGCGGACTGCGTGTCGTCCTGGTTGTTGTTGGCGTAGACCTCAACCTGAGTCTCGTAGTCACGGAAAGCGCTCTGCAGGCGCATCGACTCGCCGGTTTCGGCCGTGTAGGCCGCAAACATCGCCTCAACCGCGCGGGCCGCGGGCTCACGCAGAGTGGAGTTGTAGACGGCAGGAACATCGGCGTCAACGAGGTCGCTCGGCACAAAGTCCTGCGGGTTAATGGGGCGATGCTTGTCGGCAACGACCCAGATGCTCATCGGGTCGTCCAGAGAGAACTGCGTCTTGTCGAACGTGGGGGTGGGGGTCGGGGTCGGAGTGGGAGTGGGCGTTCGCGTTGCCGTGGGCGACGTCGCAGCAGCCTGAGGAGTTGCGGAGGGCATCAGCACGGCGAAGACAACCGCCGCGACAACGGCGAGCACCACAATCGAGCCCGTGACAATCAGCGTGATCGTGAGCCGGCGACGGCGAGAGGCGGCAGCCGACTGGTGTCGTCCGGCAGGCGCGTGGCGGGGTGGCTCGAAGCGGGCGGGCTCAGTGGGGAAACTCACGACACGAAGTCTACGTCAGGCCGCCTCAGCTCTCCTGTGAAGGGGCGATTCGATTAGGGAATAAGCCGGTGCAGGCGTAGCGTTGTCCGGTATTAGTGACCGTGGCCCATCCGGTACTCACGACCTTCGAAGAGAGCGATTTTCAGCATGAACGCTTCCATTCCCATCTCGGCAAATCCCATCATGACAAAGCGCCAAATCACTCTCGTAGTGGTGGGCCTCATGGCTGGAATGTTCCTCTCGGCACTCGACCAGACCGTGGTCAGCACGTCGATGCGCACGATCGCCGACGACCTTAACGGCATGGCCCTGCAGGCGTGGGTGACCACCGCCTACATGATCTTGTCCACCATTTCGACCCCGCTTTACGGCAAGCTGTCGGACATCTTTGGCCGACGCCTGCTGTTCATCATCGCCATCACGATTTTCCTTGTGGGCTCGCTCCTCGCGGGTACTGCCCACACGATGTATGAGCTCGCGGTGTACCGCGCCATCCAGGGTCTGGGTGCGGGTGGTCTGATGGCATTGCCGCTGGCCATCATGGGCGACATGCTGTCGCCGCGAGAGCGCGCCAAGTACCAAGGTTTCTTCCTGGCGGTGTTTGGCATCTCGAGCGTCATCGGACCCCTGATCGGTGGACTCTTCGCCGGAAGCCCCCAGATCCTCTGGATCGAGGGCTGGCGCTGGGTGTTCCTCATCAACCTGCCGATTGGCGTTGTGGCATTGGCGTTTGTGCTCAGGTTCCTGCACCTCCCCCGTCAGCACCGCGCGGTGCGCATCGACTGGTGGGGCGCAGCGCTCGTTATTGGCGCCACCACGCCTCTCCTCCTCGTGGCCGAACAGGGCCGGGAGTGGGGTTGGCTCTCGCCCATCTCGTGGGTCTGTTACGTCGTGGGCGTGGGTGGAGCCATCGCGTTCGTGTTTGTGGAGCGCTGGATGGGCGACGACGCGCTCATCCCCATGAAACTTTTCAAGTCCCAGACCTTCTCGATGGCCACCATTCTGGGCGTATTCGTGGGCTTCGGCATGTTCGGCGGCATGATGACCATTCCGCTGTTCTTGCAGCTGGTGCTGGGAGCCAGCCCCACCGAGAGCGGCTTCATGATGCTGCCCATGATTTTAGGACTCATGATCGCCAGTATCGTCTCGGGCCAGATCATGGCGCGCACGGGCAGTTACGCAGCCTTCCCCCGAGCCGGAACGTTCCTCCTTGCCGGAGGATTCCTCTGGCTGACGTTCATCACGTACGACAAGCCCTACTGGTTCATCATGGTGGGCATGTTCGCCATCGGCCTCGGGCTCGGCCAGCTCATGCAGACGCTGACCGTGGCGAGCCAGAATTCCGTGTCGTCGCGTGACATGGGCGTGGCCACGAGCTCGTCCACGTTCTTCCGATCGATGGGTGGCACGGCCGGTACCGCGATTCTGTTCTCGGTGCTGTTCGCCCGTATCCCGGAAACGATTCAGGCTGCTTTTGCACAGCCCGCCGCAATCAACAACATCAAGCTGGCCCTGATGGATCCCGCCGTGGTGGCCGATCCCAAGAACACGGCCATCATCGACCTGTTACAGAACGGTCAGAAGAACCCGTCGGCTATCGCAGATTCACTCAACGGCAACACCGCTTTCCTCACCGGTGCGGACCCTCGCCTGGCCGAACCGTTCCTTGTGGGATTCGCGAATGCCACGGTCACCGTCTACTGGATTGCGTTCATCGTCACGGCAGCCGCCTTCGTGCTGAGCTGGTTTATGCGTACTCAGCCGCTGCGTGAGAAGTCCGCCATGCAGGAGGCCGCCGACTCGGCTCTCCTGGCCGAGCAGGCTGCCGACACCATGGGTTCGATGGTTGAGCCCGGTGTCGCCGAAACTCCTGCCGAGCTCAAGGCCGCCGAGGACCGCGAGGCTAAGCGCCGAAAGGCACGCGCGAAAAAGTAGCGTCACTGCTCCCGAGGCGTGCGTGCATCACGTCGAGCGCCTCGGGGTTGCTGTCGACCAAGACATAGTTGCGGCCGAGCGCGTGGGCCACGGCTCCCGTAGTGCCGGATCCGGCAAAAAAGTCGAGAACCGTATCGCCGGTATTGCTCGACGCCTGAATGATGCGGCGCAGGATTCCCTCCGGTTTTTGGGTGGGATATCCCGTCTTCTCGCGTCCCGTGGGTGACACGATGGTGTGCCACCACACGTCGGTGGGGAGTTTGCCGCGCTCGGCTTTTTCGGCCGTGACCAGTCCCGGAGCCATGTAGGGCTCGCGCTCCACGTCATCCACGTTGAAGACATAGTTGTCGGGATCCTTGACGTACACCAAAATCGTGTCGTGCTTGGCGGGCCACCGATTGCGCGGCTTCGCACCGTAGTCATAGGCCCAAATGATCTCGTTCAAGAAATTGGGTCGGCCAAAGAGCGCATCGAGCAGAACCTTTGCGTAGTGCGCCTCGCGATAGTCGAGATGAACGTAGAGCGTGCCGTGGTCCGCGAGGACGCGCCAGGCCTCCACCAATCGTGGTTCGAGAAACGACCAGTAGTCCTCGAACTGATCGTCGTAGCTCATCAGGGTGGTGCGCACTCGCTCGTAGGTCTGGCCGGCGAATCCGGTGACGCGTCCCTTGCCGGGTGCCGCTCTGCGCGAAGTTGACGCGGAACGCACCTGTGCGCGGCCAGTGTTAAACGGCGGATCGACGTAGATGAGGTCGATGCTGGCATCGGCAAGCGTGGACAACACCTCGAGGTTGTCCCCCTCAATGACACGACCGCTCACCACGCGCCCATTCTCGCAGAGACTCCGAACCCTTATGCTCTGAGCATGGAAATTGACGTGGTTCACCAGCCCTCACAACATCGCTACATCGTCACGGTTGACGGTGCCGAGGCCGGTGAAGCCTCGTACCACGAGCGCGCCAACGAACTTCTCATTACACACACGTTCATTGATCCGACGTATCGAAACAAGGGTCTCGGGGCCGTGCTCGTGCACCGCACCATCGACGACATTATTCAGACGAGCGACCGCGTCATTACGTCGGGATGCTGGTTTGTCTCCGCGTGGCTAGACGCCCACCCCGGCTACATCGAGACCGCGCGCTCCGGTGGAGTCGATGCCGAACTCGGCAATTCCTGCCGGATCGTTTCGTAATTCTTTCACCGCGCCGGGCGGCCGGAGCCTAGTCTTTGACGCGCTCGGTGAGCCAGCTCAGCAGATCGTCGATGACCTGCTCCTTGTTGGTCTCGTTGAACATCTCGTGGCGACCCTCCGGGTAAACCGTGACCGTGACGTCGTTCTGACCGCTGCGAGCGATGTAGTCCTCGGCCAAGAACAGCACGCTCTTCTCGCCGCCGACCGAATCGTCGCTTCCCAGAAACATGAGGATGGGAACCTGCGCCATGTTCTTGGCCGGACGGCCATAGAGCTTGAGGCCGTCGACCAGCCCGTACAGTGCGAGAACCTTCGCATCGAAGCACCAGGGGTCCGCGGCGAAGTCCGCCCACACCTGTGGGTCGCGGCTCAACCACTCGTGACCCGATGCCCCGGGGGCGGCCCACTTCTTGTTGAGGTCACCCGGGTTCATGCGTGACGGCGTTCGCGACGCCGATCCACTCCAGATGAGTCCCGCGTACTCGCTCGCGTGGGTGTTTGCCGCAATCTGTCCCATGAGCGAGCCCATGCTGTGGCCGAGAAGAAAAATGGGGAGCCGCGGGTGTTCCGCGCGAATCATGTGCGTGAGCTCCGCAATGTCGTTGACGGCCGCCGTGAAACCGCCCGCTCCCAAGCGGCCGAGCTTCGAGACATCACCCCACTGCTTCATGCCCGTTCGGCCCGACCCGCGCTGGTCAGGAATGTAGGTGGCGAAACCTCCCGAGGTGAGCGCTGCCGCCACGTGGGCGTAGCGGGCTGCATGTTCGCCGATACCGTGAAGAAGGAGAACGACACCGCGGGGATTCTTCGCCGGGTAGTAGTCCATGAACAGGGTCACGCCGTAGGAATCGACCAAAGTTTTTTCTGTACTCATGAGCCCATCCTGCCACTCGCGCTAATCTGACGGAATGGCTGCCGATTTCGACGTGCTCATCGTGGGTGGAGGCATCAACGGCCTCACGGCCGCCGCCTACCTCGCTCGCTCGGGTCGTTCGGTGCTGGTCGTCGAAAAATCCGCTGTGAGCGGCGGAGCCGTTGCCGGCACACGTGAGTTCGCGGGAATCGATGTTGCTGTCTCGCCCTTCATGGCCAACCTCAGCATGCCCGAACCCCGCATTTGCCGCGATCTCGGGTTGGACTGTGCCGAAACCGCCGGAGCAACCGGCACGTTTGTCTCACTTCCGGGAACGGCCCCCGGGGGCGTTCTGCTCACCGGTGACGTGGAGAGCGACGCGGCTGCCCTCGAACGTGCAGGTCTTGGCGCGGGTTTCGGTGCCTCCGCGGCAACGGGCTCAAACGATGTCCGCCGAATTGCGGATGCCCGAGGAGCCCTCGCACGCGCGCTCGCCCCGTCAGTCACCGAACCCTTGTTGCGGCGCACCGAGGCGCGTTCGCGCCTGAGCCCGGAGCTCTGGGATGCGTTTATCGAGAGTCCCCTCGCCAACATTGTGCGCCTTTCCGTGTCTGACGACACCCTCCGCGGGGCCCTCGTTGCGGAAGCCCTCACGGCGGATCACACCTTTGCCGATGACCCGTCGCTCGCACAAAACCGAGCCTTCGTGGCTGAGGCAATTGCACAGGCGAGCCGGGGGCGTGTGCCGGCCGGTGGCGGGAGCGAATTAGCCCGGAGCCTCGCCCACGCTGCTGTGTCGGCTGGCGCGCTCATCACTAATGGTGGAACCGTGCAACGTATCCAGCCCATGGGTGAGGCACCCGTGCGCGTGACCTACCGGGCCGCGGGCGAGACGCGCGAGGTCACGGCCCAACGAGTGCTGGCCACCGTACCGCCGTGGACGCTGGACGAATTGCTGGGTGACGCGCATGACGCTGAGCGCCCCGAGGGGGCAACGGCCATCGCGACCCTGCTCGTCGGTCGACTGCCGCACATCCCCGGTGACATAGAGGCACAACTGGCCTTTCGCGGAGCATTCATCGCCAACGCGTCGGCAGAGCTCCTCGATGACGCTCGACGCCAGTACGGCGAGGGCTTTATCCCCGTCACGTTGCCGTGCATCGTTCGAGTTCCAACTCTGGCCGACCCGCGACTCCTCCCACTCGAGCTGCGCAACTCGGGAGCACATGTCCTGCAGGTCTCGGCCCTCGGACTTCCCTACTCACTGGGCGAGCGCATGCCGCCCGACCTCTTTCGCGAGCGCGTACAGAGCGGAATCCTGCGCTCTCTCTCGGCCGCCTTCGGTGAGAACGTCGACAATCTCGTGCGTGTCGACGAACTGGGGCAACCGTGTGTCCGCACCTGGACGAGCGTCGATATCGAGAGTGAGTTTGGATATCCCGGCGGACACATCCATCAGAATACGATGGCCTGGCCGTTCGTCGACGAGCACGACACTTTGGATTCCCCCGCGGAACGGTGGGGCGTCAACACCCGTCACGTTCGCGTTTTTCAGGCCGGCGGTTCGGTGCGGCGCGCCGGAGCGGGCGCAGGTCTGGGCGGTTTTGCCGCGGCCATGGCGGTCTTCGAAGCCGACTCCTGAAACCGGCGCTCGCGTGACCTAATCGAGCAGAAGGGCGGGTTCCTCAATCACGGCGGCAAGGTCGGCGAGGAATCGGCTGGCCACATCACCATCGACCACACGGTGGTCGAAGCTGGCGCCAATTGTTGTCACCCAGGCGGGTCGAATCTCCCCCTCGATAACCCACGGCTTCTGCTTGATCGCGCCGAGAGCGACAATTCCCACTTCGCCGGGGTTCAAGATCGGGGTACCGGTGTCCACACCGAAAACACCGATGTTGGTGATGGTGATGGTGCCCTCTTGCATATCGGCGGGCTGCGTGCGTCCGTCACGCGCATTGGTGGTGAGCGTTTCGAGGGCCTTCGCCAACTCAAGCAGGCTCATATCCTGCGCTTCTTTGACGTTGGGCACAATCAGGCCGCGAGGAGTAGCAGCCGCGACGCCCAAGTTCACGTAGTTGCGGACGATGATTTCGGTGTCAGTCCACGACGAGTTGACCGTGGGATTGCGTCGCACGGCCCAAATGATTGCCTTCGCCATCACCAACAGGGGTGATACCTTGACGCCGGCAAAGTCGGGGGACGCCTTGAGTCGCTTGACGAAATCCATGGTGCGCGTGGCATCAACGTCGACAAAGACGCTCACGTGCGGTGCCGTGAAGGCACTCGCCACCATTGCCGTGGCAATCGCCTTGCGCACGCCCTTGACCGGAATGCGTTCTTCGCGCTCCACGGGCACTTCGGGGGTCACAATGTTGCGGAAGACACTGGCCTGCTCGGCGTGACGAATCACGTCATCGCGCGAAATCTCGCCGCCGAGCCCAGTTCCCACCACAGTGCTCAAGTTGACATCAAGGTCTTTGGCCAGCTTGCGGATGGGCGGCTTGGCCAGCACCTGTCCCGACTCGACGAGAGGCGAGCGCACCGGCCGACGAGAGCCGGAAGAATCAACGGCCGCGGCGTAGTTGGCCTGGGCTGCTTTGGCGTGGCCGCGACGGCGGCGCGTGACTCCGTGTCCCGCAACGCCGTAGCCCACGAGATTATCGTTGGGAGCTTCCTCGGCGACGTCCTTGGCACCGACGGTCTCACTCGCGTCGGTCACAAAAACCTCGTTGGCCATGGCCGCCTGCGCCAGTGTTGGGGTGGGCGACGTGAGCTGACCTTCACCCTCGGAAGCAATGGTGATGATGGGCGTTCCCACCTCAACAGTGTTGCCTTCGGCGACCAGCAGTTCTTCTACCTTGCCGGCATAGGGGCTGGGAAGTTCAACGAGCGACTTGGCTGTTTCGATTTCTACCAGCACCTGGTTGATGTCCACGACATCGCCGGGCTGAACTTTCCACGAGACGATTTCGGCCTCGGTGAGACCCTCGCCTACGTCGGGCAAATAGAACTTCGACACCGTCATGAGATAGCTCCTAGTAGCTCAGCACGCGATCAACGGCGTCGAGAATTCGGTCGGCGTCGGGAAGGAAGATGGTCTCGAGTTTTGCCGGCGGGAACGGGACATCGAAGCCGGAAACACGCAGCACGGGTGCACTGAGCGAATAGAAGGCCCGCTCGGCCACCGTGGCGGCAATTTCTGACCCGACGCTCAGGTTTCCAGGAGACTCCTGCGCAATCACCAATCGGCCGGTCTTGCGCACCGACTCGAGGATGGGCGCGTAATCGATGGGCGAAATCGAACGCAGGTCGATGACCTCAGCACTCGTGCCCTCCTCGGCAGCCAGCTCGGCAGCCTGCAACAACATCGAGACCATGGCGCCGTGACCCAGCAACGTCACATCGGTGCCCGTGCGAACCAAGCGGGAACTGTGCAACGGCGTGGAATTGTGCGCGGTGTCGACATCGCCCTTGGGCCAATAGCGACTCTTGGGCTCGAAGAACATGACCGGGTCGTTGCTCGCGATGGCCTCTTGAATCATCCAATAGGCGTCGTGTGGCGTGCTCGGGCTGACCACGCGCAATCCCGGCGTGTGGGCAAAGTACGCCTCGTTGCTCTCCTGATGGTGCTCGACGGCACCAATGTGACCGCCATAGGGAACACGGATGACCACGGGAAACGACATGTGTCCCTCGTGACGGTTCGTGATCTTGGCCAGCTGACTGGTGATCTGATCGAAGGCCGGGTAAATGAAGCCGTCGAACTGAATCTCACAGACGGGGCGATACCCGCGCATGGCCAGTCCGATAGCGGATCCCACGATGCCTGACTCGGCCAGGGGAGAGTCGATCACGCGGTCGCCGCCAAATTGGTCCTTGAGGCCTTCGGTGACGCGGAAGACTCCACCGAGCGTGCCAATGTCTTCGCCGATGAGGAGAACCTTAGGGTCCTCGGCGAGCGCACGTCGCAGGCCCTCGTTAATGGCCTTGCCCATTCCCATGTTTTCGATTGCCATTTACGCGTCACCACCCTCGGTGCGTGAACCCGAGTTGAGCGCATCTGAGGCGAGGGCATCCGGGGCCTCAGGCTCATCCGCCGGGAAGGATGCTTCGTACTTAGCAAGCCACGCCGCCTGTTCTTCCATCAGCGGATGCGGATCCGAATAGACATGCGCAAACATCGACCGGGGATCCGGGTTTTCGATGGCCACAATGCGGCGACGAATGTCGGACGCAAAATCGGCACCCTCCTGGGCCACCTCCTCGAAGAACGACTGTTCCACGCCATTGTCGCGCAGGTACGCCTCGAGGCGAACAATGGGGTCGCGCGCAACCCAGGCCTCGACCTCGCTGTCCTCGCGATACTTGGTGGGGTCGTCGCTCGACGTGTGGGCGCCGATGCGGTACGTGTGTGCCTCGACCATGGCCGGTCCCTTGCCCTGGCGCGCATCGTCCATCAGCTTCGCCGTCACGGCATAGCTGGCAAAGACATCGTTTCCGTCGATTTGCACACCGGGCATGCCGTAACCGTCAGCGCGGCGGTAGAGGGGGACCCGCGCCTGCACACTCACCGGAACCGAAATGGCCCAGTGGTTGTTCTGCACAAAGAAAACCTGAGGCGTCTGCTGGCTGGCCGCAAAAACCATGGCCTCGTGAACATCGCCCTGGCTCGTGGCACCATCGCCGAAATAGACGATGACGGCCTGGTCCGTTTCGTAGTTTCCGGTG
>CANFVD010000031.1 GCA_947450345.1 Actinomycetota bacterium | reverse complement strand
GCGAAGTTTCCGGCAAAGCCATACGGGTTCTCGCCCGTCCACGATGTGGGACGTTCGGTGAAACCAAACCCGGGGCGGTCGTAGGCGACCACGGTGCCGGCGGCCGAAAGCGGGCCAATCACGTCGCGCCACGAAAACGTGCTGGCGCCAAAGCCGTGCATGAGAACGATGAGCGGGGCGTTGCACGTGCAGGTGCCCGTGTATTCCTGTTTCTCAATGTGAACATCGAGTCCGTTGAGCGAGACGAATTCACCGCTTGCGGCCGCTTCACGGTTGGTCATCGTTCCGGACGTAGTGGCCGGGATGAGGAGCGGAACCACGATGAACGCGAGAACGCCGGCGGCCAGAAGCCCGAACATGATGCGTCGGAAAAGGGCCATGTGTCGACACTACGTGTCGATGTCGCGCTGGCGTGTCTCGCCCCGCGTCGGGTTAACCGAATATTGGGGAATGGCACTGAAACTCGTGTGATTTTATTTTGCAAAACGGTCCCCACCGACCTCTCAGAGGTCCCGAAAGGATCGAAATCAATTGCCCCGCAATTCACAATAGTCACGCCTCACCCGAGGCCAGATAACACAAGAAAGTAGATTGATGAATAAGACAGCTAAAGCCGCACTTGTGGCGGTCACGGTGGCTGGCCTCGCCCTTGCGGCGTCGCCCGCGTACGCCACTTCTTGGGACGGCTCGACCATCGACTATGTCGACGGCTCCGGTGGATGGTGGGAGGTCTCGAACGGCAACGGGAGCACACTGACGTTCCTGGGAGCGTTCTCCAATGATTATGGAAATCACGGACCCGACAACAACACTTTTGACGACGGGCTGACCGTGACCGACCGGGCAGAGACTTGGGATTACACTTGCGCCACCGCGGATTGGGTTGTCGCGACAGACGGTACCGGAGACATCATCCTGACGTGCGTCACTGAGACCGGCATTGATCTCAATGGTTCGGCACCTGTGGACGTGCAGGTAGAGCTTCGCTTCCATGACGATGGCGAGAACAAGGCAACGGTCAGACAAACCGTTCTTGTGCAGAACAATAATGGGGCTGCCGTAACTGGAGCGGTTCTCAAAATCCTCACCAACTGGTACCAAGACGCATACACCAATCTGGTTTACAGCCCGACTCTGGGCTCGAAGATCTCCAACTGGCCAACAGGTAACAGCGACCCCGCTGATGTGTTGACGGATGCAGATCACATCTTTGTTACTGACTGCCCTACGGGAACGTATCAGTGTGGCCCGTCGTACGACCCTGCCGTTGTTTATCAGGCCTACTCCTCTGACGCGGCGGTTAAGAGCACACTTTCGGACACCTACCCTGACTTGGGCGGAGACGCGGCCGGCGATCTTGCCGACGATACTGCGGGCTTTCTCTACGCGCTTCCGAGTATCCCAGCCGGCGACGGTGTGATGATTGTCACTATGGTGCGGTCGTTCATGTTCCCCGACGGAGCGGACGATGATGCTACCGGCGCCCTCGCCCTTGCACAGTCGAACGACGCCGTGTCATTTGCTCAGAACGGTGGCTGGAACGGTGACTGTGCTGGACAGGCTCAATTGACTGCCGGAATTGCCGACTTCTCCAAGGTCGTCAACTGGACGACGACGTGTGATTCTCCCGCACTTCCCGACACGGGTGTGAGCGAAGTCATGATGGTGAGCGTCACGGTCAGTGCCGCCCTTCTCGCCGGAGCTGGCGTCGCTTTGCTCGTGGTGCGTCGACGTCACAACATCTAAGTCGGAGCCACTAGATCTCAAGAGGGGCTGGCCCGCGGAACAATAATTCCGCGGGCCAGCCCCTCGACAGCAGGGTCAACGAAGGCCGAAGTCGACTACGGTGCGACGAACACGTTTCTTTGCAGCGTTGTCAACGATGTGTTGGCCATGATGATCGACGACAGCGACGTGCCCTTGATGCTGGCAATGTCTGCCGGCGTCATCCACGCCTCGAAGTAGAGGCGGTCACCGCTGCGCAGGCGCGTGAACTGGTCGGCAATCACCTTGGTGAAGAGCGGGCCGAGTGACCCGCCGGCCACGTGGTTCTCGGCCAAACCGCCCACCCAGGCATCGATGTTGTTCACGTTGCCATAGGTGGCCTGGAGCTTGGCGGCGAGCGTGGCGTCTGACGTGATTTGCGCAAAGCTTGTCACCTTGGCGAGGCCAAATGAGGCGCGCATGGTGTTGTAATCGGCGAGGCCGTGATCGCGTCCTCGCTGAATGTTGAGTGCGGCGAGGTCCAGTCCGCCAGCTCCGGGAGGGCCAAACAGGAAGTTGCGCACTGCGTCATCGAGCAAGACGTCTACTTCTTGTGCGCGCCCCGTGCTCTCCGACTTTAAGAAGGCATCGATATCGCCTTCGTGATTGGGCAGGGCCGTGTCGAAGACGGTGGGGTTGAAGAAGGACTGCGCCAACTCCAGGGCGCCACCCGAGACTTCCGTGCCGTCATTGTTGAGACGCCCGACTTCGCCATCGAGCATGCTGTGACCGAATCGGTAAGCGGCCGTCGAGAACTCGTTGGAAATTGAGGGATTTACCGTGGCCTTGTAGCCGCTGTAGGCGGGCATTGCCGAGGAGCCGAGGAGTGCGGGCAGATACTCGTTGTAGACGATCCACTGCATCTCAGCAATGACGGTCCGACGGGCCTTCTGGTAGAGCTGGTCATCGTCCAGTCGGGGATTTGCCGCGGCGAGCGATGCTGCGATGCGGTTGTGCTCACGAACGAACAGGGTGTGCAGCGAGGTCAAACCGGGGTTCTCGTTGGCGCGAACGTCGCCGGCCAAGAACAGTTCGGCGTCGGCAACCTGATGCGCGTCATTGTCGTTCTCAAGACCGAGCGTGTTGAACGGGAGCATGTTGCCCTCGCTCGTCTTCATCTGTCCGCCGGACATGGTGCGCAATGCGCGAGCTCGCTCGCCGTCGGACCCGTACACCTGCGAGCCGTCGATGAATGCGGTCACCCAGTTGTTCTGCTGGCGGGCACCGGTTGTCGCTTTGCCGGAACCCGGCACGAAGCTGGAGCGCGTAAAGGGAATCGTCGCTGTGCCCGAAGACGTGGGATCAAACTGCGGATCGCCGGTGGGCACCTTGATGGGCTGAGTGTCACCGGTGTTGGCGATGGTCCGCGTGATGTCGTGGTCGAGGAACTGACCAAAGACGTAGACCATGTCGGTCAGGTTGCGGTTGTTGACGACGCTTGAGCTCTGGGCACTGATGGCGTTGGACACGGCGCGTGCACTGGGTCGGTTGGCGCCGGCCATGCGGGAGAGGCCGTCGGCGTACGCCTGTGGCGAGAGTCGAACAAACCCGAGCTTGAACGATCCCCACTCGGGGTGAGCCAGGTTGTTGCCGGTGCCGTTAAACGAGTAGCGCGGTTCGGCCGCCGCTGGGGGAGCGTTGGTCGGCCGGGCACCCTGTGCGGGAGCCGGCGCGGGAGCAGGATTCTGCTGTTGGGGGGAGCGAGTGACCGTCGCCGCGTTTGCCGAGAGGGCTCCCGCCGTGAGAGCGGTGACGGTGAGAGTGACACTGAGCGCCGAAGCCACAAGGGCCGCGGCAGTGCGTGTGCGTTGCATGGGTTCTCGATTCTTTCCGGGTTGTGTCAGCTTGGAGAGCTGCTGAACCGAGGCTAGAGAGCCGTTACCAGCAATTCTCTATGGTGACCCTAAGAATTCGCTATGAGGGTGTGAACCGAGCGAAAACACGGCCGCCACATCTACTCGGTGTCTCATATTGACCAGTCGCCAAGCCATGAATTATGCACCGTGCGGGGCGCTGAGAATCTATAGTCGAAGGGGGCTGTGAACGACGCAAGGGAGCAATCAGATGACACGCATCGGTGTGGTGTGCGAGCAGGCAGGCGAGACGCGGGTTGCGGCGACACCCGACACGGTCGCAAAGATCATCGCCCTCGGTTACGAGGTCCTCGTTGAGAAGTGCGCCGGCGCCAAGTCTGCATCCCCCGATGCCCAGTACGAGAAGGCTGGCGCGAGCATCGTGACCACAGCCCAGGCGTGGTCGGCCGACATCGTCATGAAGGTTAACGCCCCCACGGACAAGGAAATCGAGAAGCTCTCCGCCGGGACGACCCTCATTAGCCTCCTCAGTCCCGCCCTGCGTCCCGAACTTCTTGACGCCCTGGCCAAGCGCGGCGTTACCGCCCTCGCCCTTGATGCCGTGCCACGAATTTCGCGCGCCCAGTCGATGGATGTGCTCAGCTCCATGGCCAACCTCGCCGGATACCGTGCGGTGATTGAGTCGGCCCACGAGTTTGGACGCCTCTTCACGGGTCAGGTGACCGCGGCCGGCAAGGTCGCTCCCGCCAAGGTTCTCGTGGCTGGCGCCGGTGTGGCCGGTCTCGCAGCCATCGGAGCTGCCTCGAGCCTGGGCGCCATTGTGCGGGCAACCGATCCTCGACCCGAGGTGGCGGATCAGGTGCGCTCTATCGGTGGCGAGTACGTTGCCGTTGAGGTTGACGAGAAAATGGAATCGTCCGACGGCTACGCCAAGGCGACCAGCGAGGCCTACGACCGCCGCGCGGCCGAGGTTTACTCGGAGCAGGCGCTCGACGTTGACATCATCATCACGACGGCCCTGATTCCCGGGCGTCCCGCACCTAAGCTGCTGACCGCAGCCGACGTGGCCAGCATGAAGCCGGGCAGTGTCATCGTCGACATGGCCGCGGGCATGGGGGGCAACGTGGCCGGATCGGTTGCGGGGGAGCGCATCGTGACCGACAACGGCGTGGTCATTCTGGGCTACACCGACCTCGCCGGTCGACTTCCCCAGCAGGCCTCGCAGCTTTTCGGCACCAACATGCTCAACCTGCTCAAGTTACTCACCCCCGCCAAGGATGGTCAGCTCACCATTGACTTTGAGGATGTCGTTCAGCGCGCGGTCACTGTCGTGCAGGAGGGCAGCATCACGTGGCCGCCCCCGCCCGTACAAGTATCGGCAGCCCCGGCCGCGGCCGCCCAAGCCGATAGGCCTGAGCCAAAGCCCAAAAAATCGATGTCGCGTGGCGGCCGTGGTGTGCTCATTGGCATGGGCCTCCTCGCGCTTCTCGCGATCTGTACGTTTGCACCTGCTCCGCTGCCGCAGCACTTCCTCGTACTCATGCTGTCTGTCGTAGTGGGCTTCTACGTCATCGGCAAAGTGCACCACGCTCTCCACACGCCGCTGATGAGCGTGACCAACGCCATCTCGGGCATCGTCGTGGTGGGCGCCATCGCCCAGCTGGCCTCGCCCAACCTCGTTGTTCAGATTCTCGCGGCCGTGGGTGTTCTGCTGGCCTCCATCAACATCTTCGGTGGCTTCGCCGTAACCGGCCGAATGCTCAAGATGTTTAGCAAGGGAGGACCGCGATGAACGTCGAAATGCTGATGACCGCCGCCTACATCGTGGCCGCGCTGATGTTCATCATGAGCCTTGCTGGCTTGAGCAAGCACGAGACCTCCCGCGGAGGACTCGCTTTTGGAATCGTCGGCATGGTGTTGGCACTCGTGGCCACCGTTGCGTCGCTTGTTCTCAACCTTCTCGGAACGCCTCAGGTCTTGATTGGCCTCGGACTCCTCGTTGTCGTGATTCTCATTGGTGCCGGCATCGGTCTCTGGCGCGCTCGCGTGGTGGCCATGACCGGTATGCCCGAGCTGATTGCACTCCTGCACAGCTTCGTGGGTCTGGCAGCCGTCCTCGTCGGTTGGAACGGTGCTCTCGCTTCGGAAGACGTGCCGGCTAACCTGCTCGGCATCCACCACGCCGAGGTCTTCATCGGTGTCTTCATTGGTGCCGTCACGTTTACCGGCTCGATTGTCGCGTTCCTCAAGCTCTCGGCGAGAATCTCGAGCCGACCGCTTATGCTCCCCGGCAAGAACGCCCTCAATATCGGCGCGCTCGTGGTCTTCGTGGGCCTCACCGCTTGGTACGTCATCACACCAGACCTGTGGTTGCTGATCGCGGTCACGGCCCTGGCACTTCTCCTCGGCTGGCACCTCGTGGCCTCCATCGGTGGTGGCGACATGCCCGTCGTGGTTTCCATGCTCAACAGTTACTCGGGCTGGGCTGCTGCGGCGGCCGGATTCCTGCTCAACAACGACCTGCTCATCGTCACCGGTGCGCTCGTGGGTTCCTCGGGTGCGTACCTGTCGTACATCATGTGTCGGGCCATGAACCGCTCGTTCATCTCGGTGATCGCCGGTGGCTTTGGTATTGAAAAGCCTGCTGCTGCGGGCGAAGAGGAAACCGGCGAAATACAAGAAATGGATGCCGCTTCGGTCGCCGAGATGCTGTCGGCTGCCGACTCTGTAATCATCACTCCCGGTTACGGTATGGCCGTTGCTCAGGCCCAGTACCCCGTGGCCGAGTTGGCGAGCCAGCTCATGACCAAGGGCGTAAAGGTGCGTTTCGGTATTCACCCGGTTGCGGGCCGACTTCCCGGTCACATGAACGTACTGTTGGCCGAGGCCAAGGTGCCCTACGACATCGTGCTCGAGCTGGACGAGATCAACGACGATTTCGCCAGTACGTCCGTGGTCTTGGTGATTGGCGCCAACGACACGTGTAACCCGGCGGCGGCAGAAGATCCGAACAGCCCCATTGCCGGCATGCCTGTGCTGCACGTGTGGGAAGCCAGCAACGTCATTGTCTTTAAACGGTCGATGAGCTCCGGTTACGCCGGCGTGCAAAACCCGCTGTTCTTCCGCGAGAACGCGCACATGCTATTCGGCGACGCCAAGGAGCGCGTGGAAGACATCCTCAAAGCCCTCTAACTTGACCCCGGCTCGTGTTCACAAGTGCCGGTTGCGCGTTGGGTTGGTCTGCGAATGATTTCTGAGACTTTCCCGAATGGAATAGATTCGCCGGCCGTAACCACTATCCTTTTACTTGGTTCAGTGGTGCACATCGGTTCATCGCGAGTCGCCAAGGCAGGCTATTGCCTTTCTTTTTGGAGGAACAAATAATGAAGACAGCAACACGCATCGGTGCCGCACTGCTCGGCGCCACAATTTTGGCAACCACGTTGGTGGGATGCTCCGCCACAGCGTCGCCTGAGGCGTCACCCAGCGCCAGTTCGCGCAACGCCGCGGAGGCTGTCAAGGGTTCGCGACTCTGCTACACCTCAACCGGACCGGCGGGGTTGCAAGTTCGGGGTAGTTCATTCTTGAACAACGTTTTCTCATGGAAGGGATGGGACTCGGTCGCATCCGGCCAAGAGTATTGCCTCCAAGACTTTGTCAGCACGAGCGTCATGATTGATCGCTACGGTAAGGGCGTCGAGAAGATGTGGGCCGACATCAAAACTGAAACCAGGTTTGCCGATGGGTCACAGGTTTACTTCTTTGGAGACAATCCACTCATTGGTTACCCGCTGGTTGGCTGGTCAACAAGTGGCGACGAGTCGGGCTGGGGATTTAAGATTTTGTCAGAAGGTGAGACAACTTCGGCGACTGTGGGTAGTCGCAGCTTCACCGTCGAGCGTCGTCCCGATTCGACAATGCACAAAGAGTTCTTGATCACGTTCACCGGCTAGCAGAAAGATTCCGACTCATGAAGGTTTCACTTCGCTCAGGCCTGGTAGCGGTCACCCTCGCTGCGGGCCTATCACTCACCGGCTGCTCCCTGCCGGGCAATGTGCTGATGGGCACAGGGCCGCTTCCTGAGTCGGGTGTTTTTCGCCAGGCGGGTATTCGCGGCACTGAGTACTGCATTCAAAATGATTCGTTGCTTCGAATGCGCATTCAGTGGCGCGGCTTCCCCGCCCCCATCGACATTCCTCGCTCGTCACGACAGTGCAACAGCGGATATGAGACGGGCACGTTCGACGTTTATGGCACCCTTCAGTATTTGCCGGTCGCTAATCCCATTTCGTGGCAGAACGTCAAAGTCGCCGGGGCCAACTTTTGGAGCCGTCCGCCGGTGGCCGGAGTGTGGCTTGAACCAAACGCGGATCAACACAACGGCGTCTGCGATTATTACGACAATCCCGGCGATGTGCGCACCCTTGATCAAAAGTGGTTCCATGCCGAGCTCGTGAGGAACGATGATACGGAGAACAACAAGGAATTCACGCTTCGTATCACCGACGGCAACGGAATGGATGGCCCCGCCCCAGACATCACCGAGTGCGCTACGAAGCTGTGGAACGTCCCGCCGCACGGTTAGTAAGGGGATATTCCGGTGAATCGCACGGCACTCAGTGTTACTTGCCTGACGGGCGCGGCGCTCGTTGTCGCAATGCTCTCGGGCTGTTCAGCACAACAGATGGCCGCACCTGATGTGATCGGTCGCGGAGCGAGCATCAAGGGCTCGAATATGTGCGTCGTCAACAACTCGTCGACAACGATGCGGGTTACCTGGCGTGGAATTCCTGACTCAGCAGAGATTCCCCCGGCTGGGTCACGATGCCACAGTGGCTACGACACGTCTCAGAATGATGTGCGGGGAGTCATTGATTACGAGCCCGCGAGTAAGCCGGGCTCGACGTTCAGCTTGCTCGTTGATGCAAATAACCCCTTCATGTTTGCCCCAACAGCCACGGTGGTCGTGAAGTTATCCAGTGGTCCGTGGAGTGGGGCCTGCGGAGATTTTGCCGTGGGAAATATTCGCCAGATGGACACGGGTTGGTTGCACGCCGAAATGAAGCGTGAGTCAGATTCCGATGAGAACAAGGAATTCGTTCTGACGTTGACTGACAACGTTGGCGACTTCAGGGGCAACATCTGCATTGGCGTCAAATAGCCCCACATGACAGAAAAGGAGACCACATGAAACTCCTCACCATTGCCACCGTAGCGGTGGGTGCGCTCATCCTCGCAGGTTGCGCATCCGTTGTTCCAACCGTCCATGACCAGAGCTCTCCGTCGGCTTCGACCGACCGTGATGCCGCCATTCGCGGCACCGAAGTATGCGTTCAGAACAATTCATCGATGGATATGCGCATCACGTGGCGAGGGTTTGACGCAGCGAAGCCGCTGCCCCCGGCGGGACGGCAGTGCAACAGCGGCTATGAAACCGGCGGAACACCCGATGTTCAAGCGACTCTCGAGTACGAGCCGGTCACGTCTTCCAACACGTGGCTCAAGGTCGGACTGTGGGGCACCAACCCGTGGTCGGCACCACCGGCGGCGGCAGCGTGGTTCGTCCAGGAGGGCAAGAGCCTGGGAGTGTGCGGAAGTTTTGATAAAGGGCAGTCTCTGTCTTTCACGACCGATGTGCTCGCCGCACAATTCACTCGGAATGCCGACACAGATGACAACAAAGAGTTCATGCTCAATCTGACCAATGGCGACGGGATTGTTGACGCAGCAAACGTGACCGAGTGCGTCAAGGAACCCTCGCCGGATCCGCTCTAATCTCTAGGCGCTGGAGTTGAGGGCAGATATGGCGGCCACAGCATCATGCAGAGCGGCCTGTTCCTCGGCCGAGATCACCTCCGGAACGACGTGGCTCCAGCCGGTGGGATCGGTGACCACGGGCACGGCGACCGGACCGTGAAGCTCGGGCCACTCGCCATCGAGGAGCACCTGCGCAGGAATGGCCATTTTGGCCCCACTGCCGATGAAACCGACCACATCGGTCACCGCGTGCGCCGTAGCGAGTTCCGTCGTTCGACCCGCAGTGAAGTGCGTAAAGAAGGGCTTGATAGCCGCGCGAACGTCGGGCAGCTGCGCCTGGACGAACGCGTAGGCGGCGGGAACGTCACCCTGCTCGATGAGTGACAGCGCGTGAGTGCGGGCTGCACGGATTTCTTCTGGCAGGTCGGCGAGTGTGCGCCCCTCGGTGGCGGCTCCAAGGAGCTCGTCGACTCGGCCCTGTTCCACCCCGCGAACCCGGATTGTGCTCCACATGGGCACCAGATGATCCCCGTGTTGTCCCCACATCTCGGCGTCAACCATAGGCCGGGTGACGCCCAGGTCCGCCGCGATTTCACGGCGAAAGCGGAGCGAGTCTGACCACGCGGCGGCCCCCAGAATCCGATGACGACTCACCACATCCGACAAAACGTGAAGAGCGAGTTCCACGGGATTCGATTGCACAATCACAATCGGTTCCGCGTCCATCCTCGCGATATCCGCCGCGGACTCTTCGAAAATTGCTCGGTTCGTGGCAGCAAGTTTGCTTCGGTCTGCGGCCAGGTTCGAAATGGTGGCACCGGCCATCATGACAACAATGTCTGCCTGGCTATTTGCGACGTCCGTGCCCACCTCAAGTTGTGGAGCGCGATCGGCGAAGGCGTCGTGAAGGTCAGCCCGCAAGCCCCAGAGTTCAGATTCATGCGCACCGCCGGCGTGGCCGATGAGATGAAGTGAACCGTCGAGAGGGATGATTTCGCGCTCCAACAGTTGAGCGGCCACTTGCCGACCGCAGCTACCGGTAGCGCCAATAATGGCAACCTTCATGAGTGACGTCGCCTCCTTGGCAGTCGATTTCGATTCGTGCTCGCTTGGTGCGGACTCGACTCCCCAGCCTAGGACTGTCGAAGCGAGCGCTTCGCCGGTAACCGGCGGCTGTGGGCCCACGAGCAGGTTCTCGATCTACCAACGCCACGAATCGCACCGGCAAAAGCCTGATTCGATTCGTGCCCTCGGCAGGACTCGAACCTGCGACCAAGAGATTAGAAGGCTCCTGCTCTATCCTCTGAGCTACGAGGGCGACAGCACAAAACTATCGGAAGTTCCCCGCAACAGGGCGGGCCTGCTCCAGATCACTTTCAAGAACGGCATTCCACGAAGGGCCTGGCCATTTCCCAATGGCCCGCAACTACATGGCTGCGCGCAAACGGCGGCGAACCACGACCAGGGTGAGGCCGCCAATGACGAGAAGAGCGAGAGCAATTCCTGCCATGCCGGTGAGGTCGGTGCCTGTGTTTGCGAGTGCAGGCCCTGACCCGGAGTCCCCACCCGACGCCGGGGTGAAGTTGACCACTTTAAGGTCGGGGGTGACGCCTCTCGATGCGAGGGTCGTCCAACTCGTGAGATCGCTCGAAATCAGATCCTTTGTCGCCTGAATGACGGCGGCTCGCGAGACCATATAGGGGTTACTCGGGTCGGCGATGTTGAGGGCTTGATTATTGTCGTCAATCCAGCCATCCACATAGAACGAGGCGAGAGCGATCGTTTCACCGGCTGGAATGCTGACAGGGAACGTGATGTAGGAGTTGTCAAAATTGCCATCCATGTCGACATCGGATGCGTTCACGACAGATCCTGGCGCCTGCCATACGGATCCCTCGATGGCGCAGCTGTCGGGACTCGAATTCATCGGCGACTGAACCATCCAATTCCACGACGTCAGTGTGAACGCAGCATCCCCCGTGACACCGTTACCGAGGTCGCCGTTGGATGCCTCAACGTTGCCGGTTCCGTTGCACTCACTGGAGTCGACGAGTTGAACGTTGGTAGCGATTTGAGCGGGACCTGCATTCGTGATGACCCAAATCACTCGCGTGAGGTTGTGGTCGGCGAAGTAATACACCTCGGGGTGAAGCGTGAGTCCATTGACGATCTGGTCAGCACACTCAATCGTGATGTCGCTCCCGTTCACGTCCTGATAGCAATCGCCGAAAGTCAAACCACCGTCGGAACTGTTGATGTAGGCATCGTAGGAAGACGTTCCGTCGTCAACGTAGAGAGACGCACGACCATCCCACAAGTTGCTGTTGTTGCTCACGGCTTGCGGATGTGCTGCAAGCCACGTCGATGATGGGTTGTCGTCACGCAACCGCCAGTTGCTGCTGTTTTCAGAGTAGATTCCTCGCGTCCGCGCGTTGACACCGAAGTCAAAAGGGGTGCTTGGAGAGTACGACGTCGGAGTGGCCATGGCAGCGGTGGTGGCTGAGAGCGAAATCATCACGCCAAGTGCAAAACCGTAGCGAATCTTTTTCATGTCCATTTTTGGCATTCCCGTTCGGTAGGAGGCAAGAAACTAGTTCTAACTCTGTTTCAGCATAGTCTTTCAATGCCTCTCCGCGCTCGGTGACTCAGACGTTCAGGGCTAATTAGACTTTCGTGGTGTCCCTCACCCGCCGGCAGCTCATTGGGACGGTCATCGCGGGAACTGTCCTTGCTGCTGGTGCCGGTGTTGGCATCCCGACGTTCATCTCGGCAACCTCATCGCGCGATCCGTGGCGCCACCTTCGCGAGGGCCTGCGGGGGAGGCTCTTCACTCCAGACGATGCTCGCTACTGGCCGTTAACGTCGTCAAGTAATGGCCGGTACCTTCCCGTTCGCCCACAAGCGGTGGCAGCGGTCGCCGATGCCGAAGATGCGGCCGCGTGCATCCGTTGGTGTCGGGAGAACAACGTCCCGTTCGCTGTTCGCGGCGGCGGTCATAGTTTTGCCGGGTTCTCGACCTCGACCGGCCTGGTCATCTCCACGGCAAACCTCACGACGCAGAGTCTGGATGCCCGCAGCGGGAGACTGATTGCGGGTGCCGGCCTCACCAACGCTGACCTTGCGAAGCTCCAGTCGGCTGGTGGTGCCGGCAAGTGGCTACTTCCCGGCGGATCGTGCCTCAGCGTGGGAATCGGCGGACTGGTTTTGGGTGGCGGCGTGGGTCCCAATTCATCGTGGGCGGGACTCACGGCCGACCGACTTCGCGAGACCACCGTGGTTACGGCGGCGGGCGACATCGTCACGGCATCGGCCACCGAGAATTCCGATCTTTTCTGGGCTGCGCGCGGTGCCGGTGGCGGCAACTTTGGCCTCCACGCGGACTTCACCTTCGACCCGGTTCCCGCCCCCGCGTCAGCGGTCACATCCGGCGTGTTCTCCGTCGTCGGTCGCCAGAACGCCGTCAGCGCGGCCATGGCGTGGCAAGACCTCGTCACTCAGCATCCGGATCTGGTCTCGGGCAGCTACCGCATCGAGGCCACGAAAGGCAACACCGTTGCGGGAAGTGCGCGACTTCAGGTGCTCTTAGGCGAATCCGACGCGCGCGCACTGCTCGCTCCCGTCTTCGAGTTCGCGAGCGTGGTTGATGTTGCCGAGCGTCGCTGGTGGGATGCCTACAACTGGTACAACTACGCGTCGCCGCCGCGGGCATCCAACTGGTACCGGTCGCATTATGTGTATGACCGGCTCACCGAGGATGCGCTCGATCAGCAGGCTGATTATCTGGAGCGGTTCGACATTCAAGGAGGCGAGCGCAGTGCGCACCTCGCACTGCAGGGATATGTGGGCGGCGAGGTGAATGCCGTCGGACGGACAGCCACGGCTTACGTTCATCGCGGAGCCCGGATGATCGTGAGGCAACTAGTTTCGTGGCCGAGCGCCGCGGCGTGGCTGAGCGAGGCACCACCAATTCCCCGGGATCTCGAAGCTTGGGGCACAGAGTCATGGTCCGCACTTAGCCAGCACACTTCGGACGAGTCGTATCAAAATTTCCCCGACCCCGCCCAGCGAGATTGGCCGTCCGCATACTACGCAGAAAATCTGCCCCGACTCAGCGCAATCAAGCGCTCTTACGATCCCGACAACGTCTTCTCTTTTGCGCAGGCAGTGCCGCTGAGCGTCTAGTTTTCGGGCAAGAAAAGATGCTTGCGAATGGCTAGGGCGACGGTGCGAACGGTGAGCGTGGCAACCACGAGCACGAGCACCACGTAGAGGCTGATTGCCAGCACCAAGAAGAAGGTCTCGCCCACGAGGGAGAAGTACAGGAACGACGCCACGGTGATCGAGGCGAGCGGAAAGCTAAACGCCCACCACGTGAGGGCAAACGGCAGCCCCACAAACTTGCGCCACTGACTAATCACCATGACCGTCATAAAGAGGCCGACAAAGTACAACACCCGGCCAAAGTCATCGAGCTTTCCGCCGTGCAAGGCCGTCCAGGCGGTAAATCCAATGGCCGGCGGCACGATCAAGATGAACAGGGTCGGTAAGAGCTTTTGCGGGATGGGCGCGAAGAAGAAGCTGCGGTTAAGGCTGATTGCCATAAGGGGGAGCCAAAACACGATGCCGATGGCGAAGAAGAAATAGGAAACTTCCTCGTGACCGAGCGGAGCACCCGCAATGGGAACCAGCAGATTGGCAACAATCGGGATGAACCATGCGGGCGAATTGTGTTCAACCGTAAAGTGTTCCGAGTGAATCCATCGGTTCAGGATTAACAGCGTAAATGCCAGCTGTGCAACGACGGCTATCCACCAGAGTACGTTGGTCAGGGTCGGTAGGTAGGGGTAGAACGACGTGGCGATGAGGATGAGTCCGATAGAGCTGGCCGGAAAAAAACTCAGCCGAATCGGATGATCGAGTTCGGCCCGCACTGCGGCCGGAAACCGGATCCACTTTGTGACGTACGCGACGACGAGGCTCAGCCAGACAAGCGTCGTGATCGACAGAAGCGCCAGGGACACATATCCCGGAACATCGAAATGTTTTTCGAGGTTTTCCGTGGCAATCGTGAGTCCACCCAGACCCATGACGGTAGTGAAGAGAGTGATGGGCAAATGCTGGATGCTGGGTCGTACTTCAGAGGTGGCCACCTCTTGAGTTTACGTTGGCTTCGATGCGCACTGTCCTCGGTGCCGGGCTGGGTTGTTGACACCGCATGTGAAAGGTCTGACCGACGGGTGCCAACCTCACGTAGAGTCACAAGGTGACAAAATCGGGGAGCAGTGCGCCGGCTCGACCTCGTGCGCGCGCCCACGCGGCCGTAGTTTTCAAGCCGGGATCGGCTCATCTGGCCGCTTATCGTCGGCTCCTTCGAGAAGCGGAAAAGGCCGCGGGCCTCACGCACGCGCAGTGGTTTGAGACCAGCGGAGACGACGACGGCGCTGCTGCAATTGCCCAAGCCCTCGCTGTGCGACCACGGGTCGTCATTGCCATCGGGGGTGACGGCACCGTGCGTCGGGTTGCCGAGGCGATTGCCGAGACGTCAACGCACCTTGCTGTCTTGCCGGCGGGAACGGGCAATCTCTTCGCTCGCAACATGGGCATCCCCTTGACTGATCACAAGCGGGCTGTCTCGATTGCTCTGGCGGGCAAGCCCCGGCGCATCGACGTGGCTGAGGCGGACCTCTGGAATGCCGATTCTCACCGTCACGCCCGGTTCCTCGTCATGGCCGGGATCGGTTTTGACGCTGACATGGCCGCACACGCAGACCCCAAAACGAAGCGCCGATTTGGCTGGTTAGCCTACGTGCGACCAGTGGTTCGCTCGGTGTGGAAGAACAACCAGCAGGAGATGCGGTTGAGCATCGATGGCGTTCGCAACCGAACGATCCGTGCGCACACCGCCATCGTGGGCAATTGCGGACTCTCGACGGGCAACGTGTCGCTGTTTCCCAGTGCGCGTTTCGATGATGGGCTGCTCGACTTTGTGGTCATGAATCCCAGGACTTTCGGTGGATGGACCCGAATTTGGTCTCACATCATGGTGATGAGCGTGCTAAGCCAAACGCCCGGGGTCGATGCCCTCGTGGCGTCGATGCCCCAGCTCAAGAGTGCCCGCTACGCCCAGGGAGGCACGCTGGATGTGCAGGTCCCACATCCCCAGAACGTGCAACTGGACGGCGACTACTTTGGCAAGGTCACCGCTATGCGCTTCGCGGTGAATCCGGGGGCGCTCAGGGTGCGGGTGTCACCGCGACGGGCTGCGTCAGCGTTGACTTAAACCGGCGCTTGAACATCGCGGAATCAGAAACGCGCGCTAAGAGCGGCCCCACGACCACGGTAATGAGCATGTAGGTGGCTGCCATCGGGGCGATGGTCGGTTCGACGCCTGCTGACACCGCCAGTCCGGCGATGATGATCGAAAACTCGCCCCTCGGCGTGAGCGCCAATCCCGCACGCCAACGCCCAGCGCGTCCAATTCCGGCTCGACGCGCCCCGAGGTATCCGGTAAGAATTTTGGTCGCGATGGTCACGATGGCCAAAATCGCCGCGGGTAACAAAACCGCGGGGATGTCAGTGGCATCCGTGGTGAGGCCGAACACGAGAAAGAAGAATGCCGCGAACAAATCCCGCACGGGACGCAGGTATTTTTGCGCCATTTTGGCAACCTCACCCGAGATGGCGATGCCCACAAGAAATGCGCCGACGGCGCTGGAGACCTGAACCACCGCGGCAAGTCCCGCAACGACCATGGCAAGACCAAGAACGCCGATAACGAGTGATTCGAGATGTGTCGACGAGAACACTCGAGAGATGCGCTTTCCAAAGCGAAGGGCAATAACAAGCACCAAAAAGACCGAACCGACGGCGATGGCGACAGTGAGAGCGCCCTGCAGAATGCTTGCCCCGATGACAAATGCGGAGAGAATCGGCAGGTAGAACGCCATCGCCAGATCCTCGATGACCAACACGGCCAACACAGTCGGCGTTTCGCGGTTACCAAGTCGGCCGAGGTCGGTGAGCACCTTGGAAATCACTCCAGACGACGAGACCCAGGTGACCCCGGCCATCACAATCGCGCCGATGGCGCCCCAGCCCATAATGAGTCCGAACGCGGCTCCGGGGACGGCGTTGAACAGTGCGTCCCAGATTCCGACCGGTGCCGACGACTTGAGGTTGCCGACGAGTTCGCGAGGCGAGTATTCCAACCCGAGCATGAGCAGAAGAAGGATGACGCCAATCTCAGAGCTGGTTTCTAAGAACGGCAGACTTTCACTGAGGGAGACGAAGCCCCCCACGCCAAAGAGCAGACCGATGGTCATGTAGAACGGGATGGGTGACTGACCAAGTCGATTCGCTAGGCGGCTCGCCAGGCTCATCATGAGCAAGAGGGCGCCCACCTCGATGAGTACGAGCGTGACGTGATCCATGTCAGCCGGTGACTATCTATACCGCGGTGTGAGCCAAGAGGGCTTCGAGTTTGTCGAGCCCCGCGCGAGTTCCCACAGCCACAAAGATGTCTTCGCTGCGAAGAACTTCGTCCGGCGTGGGCGACGGAATGACCTGATCTCCGCGCAGAATTGCCACGATGGAAACGCCCGTCTTTGTTCTCGCCTGTGTCTCACTCAGGGGAAGGTCGAGATAGCGCGAGTCGGTGGGCAGGATGAGCTGATCGGTGAAGAGCCCCAGTGCTCCCGAGCCGAGGTCGGCAATCTGCGAGAGCAGTGCCGTGTGTCCGAGCAAGTCGGAGAGCGCATCAGACTCATCGTCGTTGAGTTCAATCGAATGCAGCACTGTGTCGGGGTCCTCGGGATCGTAGAACGCCAGCTCTCGACGTCCGTCACGATAGTTGAGCACACCCACGTGTCGCCCGTGTTTCGTCACCATGTCGTGACGAACACCAATGCCCGGTAAGTCAATTTTTTCGATGCGCACGCCCATGTGATTACGCTACCCCTCGAAGCGTGGGGCGAGACGCACTGCGTAGACTTGGTGCATGGCCAGAAGTACTCCGCACCCTACGCGCGAGCGACTCGTTGAGACGATGGCGAGTCTGCTCGACCAGAAGGCGCCGGAACAAATCAGCGTTGACGAGGTGCTGAGTGTCAGTGGCATTTCGAAGGGATCTCTGTATCACCACTTTGAGGACTTCAGCGATCTCCTCGAGGTGGCCTACTTGAGGCGCTTCGCCGCGTATATCGACCTGTCTAATGAGGCCATCGCCGAAGTCGTTGCCCGTTCTCACACGCGCGAAGAGATGCTTGCCGGAATGCGCGAAATCACGCAACGCACGCAATCTCCGGAGCTTGCCAGTCTGCGCCTCGAGCGCATCCGTGCCATTGGGCTCGCCGGCGGAAGTGAGCGTTTCCGCAAGCGCCTGGCGGTTGAGCAGCAACGCCTCACGGATGCCATGGCCGATCTGGTTCGAGAGGCTCAGGCCAAGGGGTGGTTCCGGGCTGACTTCGACCCCCACGTCGTGGCCGTCTTTGTTCAGGCGTACACGCTCGGGCGTGTGCTTGATGAGGTTTCTGAGCAACCCGTGCCCAGCGACCAGTGGGTTGCCCTCATCGACCACATCGTTGGAACTGCGCTTTAGTCTGACTGTGTTTTAGGCCCAGCCGAGAGCGTCAAGTTCGTCGTCGGTGAGCCCATAAAAGTGCGCGATTTCGTGCACGAGCGTTATGTGCACTTGCTCACGCAATTCGTCCATCGTCGCGCACGCATCCAACAGGGGCAACCGAAAAAGAATGATGCGGTCGGGTAATTCGCCAAACCCGTACTGGGCACGTTCGGTGAGTGCAATGCCGTCGTAAACACCCATCAGGCTCATGTCGTTCTCGGGAGAAATATCTTCGACAACAAAGATCACGTTGTCGAGACGCTCAACGATTTCGTCGGCGAGGGCATCGAGTTCCTCGGTGACGAGGTCTTCAAAACTCTCGGCGGAGAGCTCAAGGGGCACGGTGATTAGCGGTTTCGTTGGTGTTCGAGGTCATCGCGGCGGAATGCGCGAATGCCGTCTTTCGGGTCGTAGGCCCACGTGAGGAAAGCCTCGCGAATCTGGTCCAGGATGCGTCCCGTGTCACCGCGTTCCAAGCTCGACGCGTTGCGAAGGGCGGTGAAGCGACCGCTGAGCCAGTCGGCCGCCTCGGCTGCGCCCTCGCGATTGAGAAGTCGAACGCGCATGTCGATGCCGATGGCCGCTCGGTCTGCGAGCGTTTTCCCTTCCGGGCTCAGCCCGGCATAGAGCGAGGCGTCGATGCCGACGTTCATCACGGCGGGAGCCATGCTGTTGAGCTCGTTCTCGATCGCGTCCTTACGGCGACGGCGGGCAATCGAACTGAGTGTGGCGCCAACCACAATCGCGATGATGAGAGACCCGATGATCACTCCCACGGCCACGACCATTCCGAGGTTTGCCGCGTCGGTGATCCACGTGCTGAAGGAGGTGAGCATATTCATGGCTACATTCTCGCACTCGAAGCGCGTAGATTTGAGAGCATCATGATGTCTTTTGTCCTTGGCGGTGGGTGCTTTTGGTGCCTTGACGCGGCTTATCGGGTGTTGACCGGCGTTTCCGATGTGATTTCGGGGTATTGCGGCGGACAGATCGACAATCCGACCTACGAGCAGGTGTGTGGCGGTCAGACCGGCCACGCTGAAGTAGTTCGGGTGGAGTTTGATGACGCCGTCATTCCGGCCGAAGTGATTCTCGACGCCTTCTTTACGATGCACGATCCGCGGCAACTCAATCGACAGGGCAATGACGTTGGCACGCAGTATCGCAGCGCCATGTTTTATGTCGACGACGCGCAGCGCGTGATGTTTGAGGACGCGCGCGCTCGTGCGGAAGACACGTGGGGCGGGGGAGTAGTCACGACCATCGAACCGCTGGCTGACTTCTTCGACGCCGAGGAGTATCACCAAGACTTTTTTGCGAAGAATCCCGGGCAGGGATACTGCCTCGCGGTGGCGGTGCCAAAGGTTGCCAAGGTGCGCGCTTCGTTTTCGCAGTACCTCACGCCCTAGCCGCTGCCGGGCATCGCGTTGGCTGCTGACGCACGGATGGCCGTCGCCTCCTGCACAGGGTTCGAGATGGAGCCCTGTCCACGAGTAGGCCCTCCAAGCTGACGCCAGATCGTGGGCCGCTTCACACTGAGCACGTTCATTTCGTCTTCAGTAAGGGAGTTTTCATGTCTGACACCATTTCGGTCACCGGTCTCGTGGCCACCACGCCACGGCACATCACGACCAGCGAAGG
>CANFVD010000030.1 GCA_947450345.1 Actinomycetota bacterium | reverse complement strand
TTCAACCCGAATGGTGGCACAGGCGCAATTCCACCTTCGACCGGGTCCGGAAGTCTCACGCTCCCGTCAAACACAATCACTCGAGATGACATGACCTTCATGGGATGGGCTACTAGTCAAGCAAACGCTGATGCGGGAATCGTTGCATTCGCAGACGCGGCAACAATTGATGTGTCTACAGACATCACTCTTTTTGCCGTGTGGAGTGCCGAATCAGGCTCGGCCCTGGCTAACACGGGAGCATCGAACGTCTGGCTCAGCGTGGTTATCGCCGGTGGCATCATGATTCTTGGCAGCGGGATGGTGTTCGCGCGCAGGCTTGCGAGGCGTTAGCGCGCCAGCGGTATGAGCGCTTCGAGCTTCACGAGTTCCCCGTCCTGCGTTCGCAACCAGCTCAGGCATAGATCGTCAAAAATCTGACTGCCCAACCCGGTCCGCCGTGACGCCGGCAGCGGTTTACCGTCGTTTTTCACGATAAGTCTGCAGGTGTTGTCACTGTCATCGATTGAGACGTGTACGTAAATGTGCGTTGCTTCACCGTGACGCATTGCGTTTCCACACCCCTCGCGAATGAGCTCTACGAGGGCGCTCGTCGCAACTGGTTCCTGAAGAAGTCGTGACCGGGTCTCGACCGGAAAGTCGAGTGAAATCTTGACGACCCCATCCCACAACTCGACGAAGTCGCTAATTGCCGTGTCGAGGTCGATGCTGGTTTCGAGCGGCTCATTGAGCAACTGGATTGAGGACGCAATGCTCGCCTGCAAATCAGTTATCCGCGAATCCGCTGCAGAGCCATCGTTGCCGTCTCCTAACCGATGGATGGCAGCTGAAACCATTTGTTGCACCGGCCCGTGTAGCAGTCGCGAGATTCCCTTTTGTAGACGTCGCATCTCGCCGTTGAGATGAACCACCTCGCGCTTAAGCTCGTCAACGGTCAGAAGTAGCGTTTCGCGAGTGGTGCGCAACGTGTCGCGAACACTAAACACAAGTGTGACAGTCCAGACCAGAGAGCAACCGAGCACGATCCATCCGACGTATACAGTCGTGGCTGTGAACCCATAGCCCGACAGTGCTTCCATTACCGGCGGGCACATTGCCATCAGTCCTATGGTGATGACAGCAAAGCTGGATGCTCGCGCAGCCACCGGCATTCTCTGAGGCAGAATCGGCCACAACAAACGCACAACGGTGAGGCCAACGAACGTGATGGCGGCGAGTGCGGTCGCAGTGACCAACCCGCGCAGACCCAAAGTCGGTATGAGAAAGGTCCCGACAAGAAGTCCAAGCCAGATCGCAGCAGATAATGGATGCGCCGGATTGGTCCTCATTGCGTTGGTCAGCAGGACGCGCCACGAGATTCGTGGGTTAGCGACAACAACCGAGCGGGACTGAAAGGTGTTGACCTCGTTCGAGATTTGAAAACTCAATGGCCGAATCACATCGTCGACCATGTGCTTGAGTTCGGCGGAAATCTCGGTGTGAATGAGAGTTTTCATTCTCGAAAGCGATTGCTCGAGTTGCTCGCGCACGGTCGATACAAGTTCACTTTTGCGCTGCTCGATGCGCACTGAGGCTTCGGTGCGTATGGCGATGAGTTCGTCGGCCGTCTTTGCCAGCTCCTCGTTGTTTCGAGCAAGTTCACGGGCGAGTGAAATGAGAATTCCCGAGACAAGAAGGAACGCGAAAAGACCGGGGATGGCCACAATCAGTCGTTGTCCAATTGTCCACTGATCGGTGAATTGGGTAACGATGAGTAGCCAATTCTGAGTCACGGAGCCGACGACGGTGGCCACCGCAAAAATGCCAAGCGTGAGGAGCGGCATTGGACGCTTTCGCGCAACGTGGAGCAGGAGCATCTTGCCGAGACCCAAGACGGCGCTGATCACCAAAACGGAGGTGATGCGCACGGCGAGAAACTCGAAAACGCGACCATTGAGGTCGGCGAATGGCGCGACCAGGGAGCCCGAAGCTAATTGAACGAGAAGCAGCACAACCATAATCCAGCTGATTGCATCGGGAGAGCCGAGCCGATTCCATCCTTGTTTCATGCGCGCTACCTTTTTGGAACGCCGTTGATGGCCATGTAGCGACGTATTGCCTCCACGCGAGGAACGACAACATCACCCGGGGCAATATCAAAAGCTTTGAATATCTCACTGACGCGCTGCTCAACGCTCGAGAGACTGACGTTTCTCTGCTTGGCAATTTCTCTGTTCGAGAGGCCGAGTGACATCATGTGCAGAATTTCGCGCTGCGTTTTGGTGAGCAGATCGAGCGCGCCCTTGCTGTCTTTGTCTTGTCGAAGGTGCTCGGCATGCCCGGTGGCCGCGGTGTTGATCGACTCGACGAGTGCGCGGGTATCATGCACGAGTGATTTGCGCAGGTACGCGACGCCATCGGGTATGTGAGCACCTTGCAGGCCGGCGCTTGTCGAATCAGCGTGCTTGCTCAGAAGAATTGCGGCAATCGCAGGGTGTGTCTTGCGAACGACCTGTATAAAATCGATGCCGTTGGGACCGTCGCCGAGGTCGATGTCGACCAGTACCACGTCAGGATCGAAAGATTTCAGTTGCCTCTTGGCGGCGACAGCGCTCAAGGCTAGTTTTGCGTCGAAGCCTTCATTGTTCAGGGCGCCGGCCATGAGTGAGCCCATGAACGCGTCATCTTCAACAACGAGGATGCGCCGCTGGAACTGCGTCATGAGGACCTGCCTTCGCGTCACAGTGTGACACCAAACCCTTCGGTTAGCACCTTTTTCTGTGGGGTGTGCCCCACCTTCAGTGCCACTGAGCTCCCCCCGACCACCCTTCGTTTCGATACGTCAACTTCGTTGACTACTCAACGAGCGACAGAACCCGGTCTTTCGCTTTGCTCCGTAGAGTGGATATAGAACTTAGCCCCGGGGAGTGACCACCATGGACAGCATCGTTTTTGAGCGTGACGTACCGCCACGAGAAGTCATTGAGGCAAGCCTTGTCGACTCGGTCTTGGCGCCGTTTTGGCTCGACAGTGCTCCCCCACCCAGCTACCCCACGCTCGAGAGTGACGTCGCCGCAGATCTGCTCATCGTGGGTGGCGGTTACACGGGCCTGTGGAGTGCTGTGCGCGCCAAGGAGCGTAACCCGGAGAAGAGCGTTGTGCTCATTGAGATGAACGGCATCGGCTGGGCTGCCTCGGGCCGCAACGGCGGTTTCTGTGATGCGAGCCTCACCCACGGACGTGAGAATGGCCTCACCCGATGGCCCGAGGAATTCGATGAACTAGAACGTCTGGGCAACAAGAATCTCGACGAGATTGAACAGACCGTCTCGCGCTATGGCATGGACGTTGAGTTTGAGCGAACGGGAACGCTCAGTGTGGCAACCGAGCCGCATCAGATTGAGTGGGTGTCGGGCGAACCCGTGGCCCTCAACGAAGCCGAGGTGCGCAAGCAGATCAATTCACCCACGTATTTGGCCGGGGCCTGGGAGAAGGACACCACGGCTCTGGTTCACCCGGCGAAGCTTGTCTCGGAGCTTGCCCGCGTTGCCACAGAACTCGGTGTGCTCATCTACGAGCAAACGCCAGCCGAAAAGGTTCGGCGCGACCTTCGCGTGGTCACGCCTCGCGCCACGGTCACGGCGAAGCAGATCATTCTCGCCACCAACGCGTATCCGGGTTTGCTCAAGCGCAATGCCCTCATGACCGTGCCCGTTTACGACTACGTGCTCACGACCGAACCCCTCTCGGCGAAGCAAATGAAAAGCATCGGCTGGTCGGCCCGACAGGGGGTCTCGGACCTGTCGAACCAGTTTCACTACTACCGGCTCACGGCCGACAATCGAATCCTGTTTGGCGGCTACGACGCGGTGTACCACTTTGGCGGTCGCGTGAGCCCTGACTACGAGGACAGGCGAGAGAGTTTTGAACTGCTTGCCAGTCACTTCTTCACCACGTTCCCGCAGCTCGCCGGCGTGCGATTCAGCCACCGTTGGTCTGGCCCGATCGATTCGAGTTCGCGCTTCTGCGCCTTCTTTGGCACGGCACGAAAGAATCGCATCGCTTACGCCCTGGGCTTTACCGGCCTTGGGGTGGGTGCGTCGCGCTTCGCGGCGGACGTCATGCTCGACCACCTTGACGGAAGCGACACAGAACGCACACGCCTCGAGATGGTTCGGTCGCGCCCAACTCCGTTCCCGCCCGAGCCACTGGCCTCAGTGGGCATCAATCTCGTGAGGTGGTCGATGGATCGAGCAGACCACAACAAGGGCAAGCGCAATCTTTTCTTACGCACACTGGACGCGATGGGAATGGGGTTCGATTCGTGAGTGCCGAGAATGTCACAAGCAAGCTCGCTTCGGCAACGCGCGTGGAGCTGAGCCGGGAGCACGTCGAAGCGAGTCAGGTCGAATCGGGATCCCCCGAAACGGGCATCCTCGAGCTGGCAGATTTCGCCGGCATCTCGATGGGCATTTGGGAGCACACGCAGGGGGTGAGCACCGACACTGAGGTGGACGAGGTGTTCATCGTGATTTCGGGTGGAGCGACCATCGAATTCGTCAACGATGACACTCCGACACTCACCGTGGAAGCTGGGGACGTCGTGAGATTGGCCGCTGGCGTGAAGACACGGTGGAGCGTTCCGGATCACATTCGCAAGGTCTACCTGACCCCGGCGTAGCGTCTCGATACGCCAACCTCGTTGGCTACTCGACGGGCGAGGAACCCGAACAGTTGGCTACTCGACGGGCGAGGAACCCGAACAGTTGGCTACTCCACGGGCGAGGCTTTAGGCCGTGAGCCCGAGCGACTTTGCCGTCTCGGCCAGGCTCGCCTTGGCCTTCTTGGCATCGCCGTTCAAGAGTGTGCCGTAGTGGGGAATCATCGTGCGAATCTTCTTTTCCCAGCCGGGGAACTTGTCGGGGAAGCAGCGCTTGAGCACGTCCAGCATGATGGCCACTGACACGGATGCCCCCGGTGAGGCACCGAGCAGACCCGCAATGGAGCCGTCAGCACTGGCCACGACCTCGGTACCGAACTGCAGCACACCACCCTTGTGGGGATCTTTTTTCATTACCTGAACGCGCTGGCCGGCCTTGATGAGGTGCCAGTCCTCTGGCTTCGCATCGGGCATGAACTCGCGGAGGGCATCAAGCTTCTTCTTGGGTCCGGCGAGCACCTCTCCAATGAGGTACTTGAGCAGGTCGAGATTGGTCACGGCCACGGCCAGCATCGGAATGATGTTGTGGAACCGCACCGAAAGCGGAAGGTCGAACATCGATCCGTTCTTCAAAAAGTTGGGGCTGAACCCGGCGTAGGGACCAAACAGCAGGGACGCTTCGCCGTCGACCATGCGCGTGTCGAGGTGCGGCACCGACATGGGCGGTGCGCCCACAGCAGCCTTGCCGTACACCTTGGCCTTGTGCTTGGCGACAAGCTTGGGGTTGCTCGTGCGCAGGAATTCACCCGACACCGGGAAACCGCCGAAGCCCTCAATCTCGGGGATGCCCGACTTCTGCAGCAGCGACAGTGCTCCACCGCCGGCTCCCACGAACACGAAACGGGCATCGAACGACGAGGGCGTGTTGCCCACTGTGTTGCGCGTGCGAATGCGCCACAGTCCGTCGCCGCGACGGCGAATGGATTTCACCTCGGTCTCCATGGCCAGCTCAGCACCGCTACTGGTGAGCACGCTGAGGAGCTGGCGTGTGAGAGCTCCATAGTCCACATCCGTACCCGACACGATGCGTGTCGCGGCAACGGGCTGGTTGCCCGAGCGTCCTTTCATGATGAGCGGCGACCACTCGGTGATAACGGCCGGGTCCTCAGAAAACTCAAAGCCGGCAAACAGCGGCTCGTTCTTGAGTACCTCCGTGCGACGGCGAAGGTAATCCACGTTCTTCTGACCCCACACGAACGTCATGTGTGGCGTGGAGTTGATAAACGTTGTGGGGACACCGAGCATCTTTGTGTCCACAAGGTGAGCCCAAAACTGGCGCGACACCTGGAACTGTTCGTTGATGACGATGGCCTTGGACGGCTCAACCGATCCGTCGGCCGCCTCGGGCATGTAGTTCAGCTCGCAGAGACCAGCGTGACCGGTTCCCGCGTTGTTCCAGGGACTCGAGCTTTCCTGCGCCACGTCAGAGAGCTTCTCAACGATGCGAATTGTCCACTCGGGCTGCAGTTGCTTGATGAGAACGCCCAGCGTTGCGCTCATGATTCCGCCGCCGATGAGGGCAACGTCTATTGGCTTCGAAGTCACCGTGTTAGTTTACGCGCGCTTCGCGCCCGGGCGCGTTTTCGGGGCTACCACCCATCGGGAATCCCCGAAGGCCACTAAAGCCGCCCGGCCGCAATAATCTCGGCAATCTGCACGGCGTTGAGCGCGGCGCCCTTGCGCAGGTTGTCGTTGCTGAGAAAGAAAGCCAGCCCCCGACCATCGTCGACGGTCTCATCTTGACGGAATCGACCCACAAATGTGGGGTCGGCACCCGCGGCCTGCAACGGAGTGGGCACTTCTTCGAGAAGCACACCAGGAGCCGTCGCCAAAAGTTCTCGTGCCTCGTCCGGCGTGATGGCTCGGTCGAATTCGGCATTGATGCTCAGGCTGTGGCCGGTGAACACGGGCACGCGCACGCACGTTCCCGAAACCTTGAGATCGGGGAGCTCGAGAATCTTTCGGCTTTCGTTGCGCAACTTCTTCTCTTCGTCGGTTTCGTTCGACCCGTCGTCAACCACCGAACCGGCAAGGGGCACCACGTCAAAGGCAATGGTGCGCACGTACTTGACAGGAGCGGGGAAGGTGATGGCCTGTCCGTCCTGCACGAGGTCGATGAGGTTACCTTGGTCCACTGCGGCGGTGACCTGAGTGATCAGTTCTTCGGCGCCAGCGAGACCCGATCCGGAGACGGCTTGGAACGTCGTGACGACCATCTTGGTGAGTCCCGCAGCACCGTGCAGCACCTTCATCACGGGCATGGCCGCCATGGTGGTGCAGTTGGGATTGGCGATGATGCCCTTGACGGCCTGGTCAATAGCGTGGGGGTTGACCTCGCTCACCACCAGCGGAACGTCAGGGTCCATGCGCCAGGCACTGGAGTTATCGACCACCAGGCACCCGGCTTGCGCGAAGCGGGGTGCGTGAGCCTTGGAGCCCGTGGCACCAGCGGAGAACAGTGCCACATCGATACCTGCGGGATCGGCCGTGGCGATGTCTTCCACCACGACATCGTGCCCGCGGTAGTGCAGCGTCTGCCCTGCCGACCGTGCCGTGGCAAAGAAACGAATCTCTCGAATCGACATGTTTCGCTCGTCGAGCAGGCGGCGCATAACCGTTCCCACCTGGCCGGTGGCTCCCACCACGCCAACACTGATGCCGGTTTCGGCAATGACGGTCATCGGCCAGTTCCCGCGTGAACGACAGCTTCGGTCTCGGAGTCAAGGCCAAAAGCCGTGTGCACGGCGAGCACGGCAGCGTTCACCGTGTCAGCGCGGGTGACCACAGAGATGCGGATCTCGCTCGTTGAGATCATTTCGATGTTGATGCCAGCCTCAAACAGGGCGGTAAACAGTTGCGCCGAGACGCCCGAGTTGGTCTTCATGCCCGCACCAACGACCGACAGCTTGCCAATCTTGTCGTCGTACTTGACGGACGCGAAACCGATTCCCTTTTCATCCGCCTTGAGAGCAGCAAGTGCAGCTTCACCCTCAGTCTGGGGCAGTGTGAACGAGATGTCGGTCTTGCCCGACTCGTCTGCCGACACGTTCTGAACAATCATGTCGATGTTGATGCCCGCGTTGGCGATAATCGTGAAGATCTCGGCGGCCTTACCGGGCACGTCGGGAACACCGACGACGGTGATCTTTGCCTGACTGAGGTCGGTGGCGACTCCGGTGATGATGGGCTCTTCCACTTCAACTCCCTCCTTGGGGTTGTAAACAATTGTGCCCGGATTGTGGTTGAACGAGGAACGCACGTGAATGGTCACGCCGTGGCGGCGGGCAAATTCAACCGCCCGAATGTAGAGAACTTTGGCACCATTGGCAGCGAGCTCGAGCATCTCTTCGCTTGTAATGCGATCAATCTTGTGGGCCAAGGGAACCGAGCGCGGATCCGCCGTAAAAATGCCGTCCACATCGGTAAAGATCTCGCAGACATCCGCATCGAGTGCGGCTGCTAGCGCGACGGCACTGGTGTCCGAACCTCCGCGACCGAGCGTGGTGATGTCGCCGGAGTCGCGGTTGAAACCTTGGAAGCCGGCCACGATCGCGATGGCACCCTCGGACAGGGCGTCTTTGACGCGTCCGGGTGTGACATCCACAATGCGCGCGGCTCCGTGCTTGGAGTCGGTGATCATTCCCGCTTGGCTGCCGGTGAATGAGCGGGCATCGTGACCGAGGGATCGGATGGCCATGGCGACGAGTGCCATGGAGATGCGTTCACCCGCAGTGAGGAGCATGTCCATTTCGCGCGGTGCCGGCGTTTCGGTGACTTCGTTTGCCAGGTCGAGAAGTTCGTCGGTGGTGTCTCCCATGGCGGAGACCACAACAACGACGTCATTGCCGGCCTGTTTGGTCTCCACAATGCGCGCGGCGACACGCTTGATGCTGGCGGCATCCGCAACGGATGAGCCGCCAAACTTCTGCACGATTAAGCTCACGCTTTTCCTCGATTGCTAGGGCGGAGAAAGCCGAAAAATGGGCGTCGAAATACCTATTGTATTGTGCGCCGGCCCTCGAATGCGCGGCCGAGGGTTACCTCGTCGGCATACTCGAGGTCGCCGCCCACGGGAAGGCCGGATGCGAGTCGCGTCACGGTGAGATCCATGGGCGAGAGCAGGCGCGACAGGTAAGTGGCGGTGGCCTCACCCTCAAGGTTCGGATCGGTGGCAATGATGACCTCGGTCACGGTTCCATCCGCCAAACGGGTCATGAGTTCCTTGACGCGCAGGTCGTCGGGGCCGATGCCGTCGATGGGACTCAACGCGCCGCCGAGCACGTGGTACAGACCCTTGAACTCGCGCGTGCGCTCAATGGCGACGACATCCTTGGCCTCTTCGACGACGCAAATGGATGCGGGGTCGCGACGAGGATCTCGGCACACCGCACACTGAGCCGACTCGCTCACATTGCCGCAGACCTCGCAAAAGCGAACCTTGGCCCGCACCTCGCTGAGTACGGTGGCCAAACGTGACACATCGAACGTTTGCGTTTGGAGAATGTGGAAGGCGATGCGCTGGGCCGATTTGGGGCCGATGCCGGGAAGGCGGCCGAGCTCATCAATAAGCTCCTGAACAATCCCCTCGTACACCGCCTAGGCCTCGCCCGCGTCTGGCAGTTCCTGTGCACCGGTGTCGGACGCCACGATGGTCTCCACCGGTCCCGTGCGCTCTTCTTTGAGCAGTGTGGCACCGAGCAGGTCACGCACCACGGATTCGCCGTAACGTCCGTCGTCGGCCGAACTATCGCCGGTTGAGCTTGTCGAAACCTCGCCAGGTGAACGTGGGGTTTCGCGGGCCGTGCCTGAGGTTTCGCTGGCTGAGCCTGTCGAAGCGCCGCTGTCTCCTGACGCGTCTGGAGATGTCTCCGCCGCTCCAGGAATATCAACGACTGCCCAATCGTCACCGGGAGCATCCGGTACGACGACCGGTGCAGGCTTAGCCGGGGGTTCCTCATCGGCGAATCGCGCCGGTTCGGCGGGCGACGTTTGTCCGGTTGTGGCAGGCGCCGAGGAGGGGTTGTCTTTTTTGGGGGCCGCGGTCTGCGCGGTGTCAATGGCGGCGGTAGGCGTGCCTTCCACGGAAACCCGGAACTTGGGGCTTTCGCCGGTAACGGCCGAGATGCTCTGTCGAAGCTTCTCGTGCACTCCCCCGGGCACGCCCGGTTGAGGGCGGAAACTTGCGGCGTCGGTCTCGCTGGCAAAGACCAGCGTGACGACATCGCCGTCGTACTCGCGCACCGTTGCCGAGGAGACCACAATCCAGGCCATGCGATTGGCGTCCTGAAGGTGGTCGAGAACTGCTGGCCACGCCTGCGTGAGGCCTGCCGTGGTGGGCTCGATTGGTGTCACTGCCTTTGCCGCCGTGGCCGTTGGTTGAGTAGGCGACGCAGCTTTCGGTGTCGGTGTCGCTGGTTGAGTAGGCGACGAAGTCGCCGTATCGAAAACTGCAGCGCCGACACCGGCTCCCGCACTCGTCTCCACGAGCAACCGCGCGACCATCAGTTCGAGGTGAAGTTTGGGCGACGTGGCGCCAATCATCTCGGTCAGCCCTGCGTTGGCGATGTCGGCCGCGTGCGAGAGTTCGCGACTACCAAACGCCCGCGCTTGCTTCTCCATGTGATCAATCTCTTCGGCCGTTGTTCCACGTAAAACACTGACGGCGTTGGCGCCTGTCGCCGCCACCACAATCAGGTCACGCAGTCTCTCAAGCAGGTCTTCAACAAATCGACGAGGATCCTGGCCGGTCTGGATGACGCGGTCGACAGAGGAAAACGCTGCAGCGGCATCGCGAGCAGCCAGCGCCTCAACAACCTCGTCGAGCAGGGCCCCGTGCGTGAAACCGAGGAGCGCGACGGCGCGTTCGTAAGAAACCGTGGAACCTTCAGAACCCGCAATCAGCTGATCGAGCAGCGACAGGGTGTCGCGAGCTGATCCGCCACCCGCGCGAACAACGAGGGGCAGGACACCGGCATCCACCGTGACCCCCTCGAGGCGACACATCTCTTCGACGTATTCGAGCATCGTCGCCGATGGAATGAGCCGGAAAGGGTAGTGGTGCGTGCGCGACCGGATGGTGCCGATAACCTTCTCCGGCTCCGTCGTGGCAAAGATGAACTTGACGTGCTCCGGTGGTTCCTCGACCAGTTTGAGCAGGGCGTTGAAGCCCTGCGGGGTCACCATGTGGGCCTCGTCCAAGATGAAGATTTTGAAGCGGTCACGCGCCGGAGCAAAAGCCGCGCGTTCACGCAGGTCGCGGGCATCATCCACGCCGTTGTGGCTGGCCGCGTCAATCTCGACGACGTCGAGACTGCCCGAGCCGTCGCGAGCCAGCTCGATGCAGGAAGGACACTTTCCGCACGGCGTATCGGTGGGGCCCTCGGCACAGTTGAGGCAGCGGGCCAGGATGCGCGCCGACGTGGTCTTGCCGCAACCGCGCGGACCGCTAAAGAGGTAAGCGTGGTTGACGCGATCCGTGCGCAACGCCGTCATGAGGGGGTCGGTGACCTGAGATTGCCCAATCATTTCGGCAAACGTCTCGGGCCGGTAGCGGCGGTAGAGAGCGGTGGTCACTTCTCCATAGTAGAGCGCGTGCCTGACAAACCCGCCGACATAAAAGGGACTCCTCGCGCACCCGCCAGAGCCCGGTTACCCTTGCTACGTTTCCGTCCTGGGGGAGTTGGCCTGGATGGCGCCACGCGAGGAGCCGACTCCAGTTTAGAGCACGTCAATCCAGGTGGGCGAGTCGAGGCGATTCGCCCACCGGTGTCTCAACGATTAAGCGCTCGGGCTCGTCTCCGGGCTGTAAGACTGCGCGTTTGAGGTGGCCCCGCCGTCAATCGAGACGATGTTGCCAATCATGAAGGGCGCCTTATCCGAACAGAGAAACAACACAAGCTCGGCAACTTCTTCCGGTGTTCCCATCCGCGTGAGCGGTTGCGGGGCTACCAGACTGTCCTGCACCGGCTGCGGCAGAGTCAACACCATCGGGGTTGCGATGGCGCCGGGCGCAATCGCATTGATGCGCACGCCCATGTTGGCGTATTCACCGGCCGCGGTCTTGGTGAGGCCCACCACGGCGTGCTTAGCGGCCACGTAAGGACCCGCCATCGGCGTTCCCACGAGGCCGGCCTCCGAGGCGTTGTTCACGATGGCGCCACCGCCGTGCTCTTTCATGTACCGAATCTCGTGCTTCATGCACAGCCACACGCCCTTAGCGTCGATGGCAAAGATGCGGTCGAAGTCAGCTTCCTCAACCTCGTGCGTGAAGCCCACGGCGAGAATGCCCGCGTTGTTGAAAGCGAAGTCAAGAGATCCAAAGGCCGCCACGGTCTCGTCGACCATGCGAATGACGTCAGCTTCTTTGCTGACGTCAATCGCTGTGAACTGGGCGCGACCACCGGCAGTGACGATGTCGGCAATGACCTGCTCTCCCTGAGTGCGCATCGCCTCGATGTCGGCAACCAGCACAGCCCCGCCCTCGCGCGCAAATGCCAACGCGGCGGAAGCACCCATGCCGCTCGCTCCGCCGGTTACCAGCCCTGCTTTTCCGTCAAACATGCCCATGCGTTTTTCCTCACTGAGTTCGTGGCGCACCACGTTTGAGATCACCCTACCGGGAGGGATGTGGTCTCATCCGGGGTTGGCGAGCGGATGGTGCCGGAATGACTGATGCCCCCGAAACCATCCGGGGGCATCAGTCGTGTTGTCGGCGGTTACTTGCGCAGCTTGCGACGGGCAGCAGCAGCCTTAGCGCGCTGTTCCATGCCGCTCAGGCGAGCATCGAGGTCGTCCATCAGCGAGGCAACCCGGTCGTTCGTCCACGCGAAGCGCAGTTTGCGGCGCGAGGCGTAGACAAAGAACGCGAACGCAAAGACCACGGCGGCCGAAACCGACACGATGATCGTGGTGCGCACTGAGGCTCCCGTGTCGGGCATGCCCGCGCTGGCAACAATGGCCTCGTCTGACAGCTGCAGAATTTCGCAGTTATAGCCGAGCTCGACGTACTTGGTGTCTGAAACCGGGTTACCGTCCACGTCGATACCGGTCAGCGTCAACTCGTGAACACCCACCAAGCAGGCCTCCGTGGGGATGGTGACGGTCTCGGAGAAGTTGCCCGAGGGGTCGGTGGTTCCTTGGTAGATCACGATGGGGTCCGAGTGCATGGTCAAATCGAAGGCGCTCGACGGCTGGAGGTTTCCTCCCGTGATCACCGTGGATGCTCCTTCGAATTCAGCACCGACCTGGAGGTCCAATGCGAGGTCGAGAGTGGACGATCCGCCACCGCCACCACCAGACGCCTCGATGACCGAGGACTTAGCCAGGGCCGCCAAGCCTCCTACGGTCGCATCCGTCAAACAGTCGTTGTATTCGGCGACGGGAGTGTAAGTCGTTGGGTCGGTCGCAGGCGCAGAAAGCGACACGAATGTTCCATTGCCGTAGGGGTAACTGTTAAAGAAGTAGCCGTCTTCGTAGAGTCCGTAGACCTGGCCGCCCGTGTTCCACTCGTCTGCGGTTGAGTAGCTTGGGTCAGCCGACGTGACCCAGTCCGTGCCGTTGTAACGAAGTTCCTGGTTCGACACGTTGTACAACGTCAGTTTCCAGGGATGGTCCGAGTCCCCGCTCGGGTTCAGTTTCAGGTAGTTGGTTCCCAATGCGAACGAGCCATTGTCCGAGTACGGGTCGGCAAAATAAGCCACGGTGAACGAGTTGAAAGTCGTCGCATTCGTGCAGAGCGGATAGATGTCGCCCAGACGCTACACGTCGATAGCCTGCCCAGCGTGGAGTTCGGCACCGAGCACATTCGGGGTGGCCTGAGCCGGCGAGATTGCGGCCGTCGAGATACCGGCGGCTACGACGAGCGACGCCAGCAAGAGAGAGATCTTGCGAATCATTTAATTTCCTTTTCAGGGTTATGGTCGGTGGATAGTATAGACGTTTAGTCTGGGAACTCCCGCACATCTAGAATGGATGACGGTGTCTGGTTCCTCCACGAATCAGGCGCCACTGGAGAATTCGCCTAGTGGCCTATGGCGCCAGCTTGGAAAGTTGGTTGGGTGCAAGCCCTCGGGGGTTCGAATCCCCCATTCTCCGCCAACAGATAAAGGCGCTCGTTCATCGGGCGCCTTTATCTGTTGGCGACACTACTGGGCATTCGAACAGGTTCGAATCGGGGCCCACGGCGCTTGCGAAGCGCAGGTTCGCGCCGGGGACTATTCTCCGCGTTCTTCGAAAGACGACGTTCACTCATGAGACAGTGAAAAAGCCCCAGAGCAATCTGGGGCTTTTGTCTTTCTTAGAGCGAAAAGCGATCTCTAATCGCCGGAAACATGCTTACCAGGGTCACTAGGAAGAATGCAGTGATTACCAAGTTGCTTATCACTACCGGATTCGCGAACGAACCAACAGTAAATGGTGTCGTTATCTTGTAAATCACCTGGACCAACAGCAGCGCAAATACGAACTCTGGGACTGGGAAGAATAGCAAAATCGCAGAAACAGCGAGGATCGCGAAGTAGATGGACATCAGGATGCCGCGAGCCTGAGTTGAAGCACCCCAAGCGCTATCAACAATCGGGGATTTCATGGCCGTAAGAATGAGTATTGGCAGCAGCACCGTGATGTTCAAAGCCAACGAAACATAAATCAAAGTTTTCACATGTTCTCCATAGCGACGCGAAAGGTGAGGCAACGAATGCCTGACTGATTGTTTACAAGTAAACTATATTTATGACAGAAAAGCGAATAAGTTTTCTTCTCAACATCGTCGTCAGAGAGATGAACAGTCAAGCAGACGGACTTTTGAGGCATGAGTTCGGGATCACTTATAGCCAGTTCGCGTTCCTCATGACCCTTACCGAAAATCCTGAGATTGATGTAACAAGGCTCGCCGAAGCCCTTGGAGTAACCAAAGGGGCTGTGAGTAATCGGTTGAAGTGGTTTATCAAAAGAGGATTAGCGTCATCCCATCACAAGCCAGGTAACTCAAAACAGTTGCTCATAAACCTGACGCCTGACGGCCTTTCCCTTGCCGGCGCGGCAGGAACCTTCTTAGAGAAAACATTTACATCAACGATTGCCAAATCTCGGAATAACTCCTATAAAGCACTAACTCTCGAGTTAGAGAAAATCTATGGGCTCCTGTTGGCTAGGCGGTTCGGGGAAAACTTGCCATGACAATGGCGTAGAAAGATGGCGTAGAAACGATTTCATGAATGCTAGTTACGCGCCAATGTTGGGAAGCGCCGACTTAGTGCGTTCCTCGTATTCTCCGCCATCAAAAATGACGCCTCATTCATGGGGCGTCATTTTTGATGATGGCTCGGGTGGGGATTCGAACAGGTTCGAATCGGGGCCCACGGCGCCTGCGAAGCGTAGCTTCGCGCCGGGGACTATTCTCCGCGAGGTCCGAGCGAGGCGGCAAGTTATGCCGACTCGGTGACCGAAACCACCACTGGTGTGTCAAGACATCAGGAGTTCACTCATGCGACAGCGAAAAGCCCCAGATCACTCTGGGGCTTTTGTCATTTGACAACATCGCGCTACTTAGTGATACTATCTAGTGGTACTTAGTAAAACTAAGTACAGAGTGAAACGGAAATCATGGCAAAGCAAGAAACAGAAATGCTGAAAGGCATCCTTGAAGGCGTTGTGCTGCATGCTCTCTCAAACGAATCAACTCATGGATACGAGATTGTGAGTTGGCTTCGGGAAAAAGGTTTTGGCGACATCGCTGAAGGCACTGTATATGCGCTCCTCGTCAGGATTGAACAAAAGGGGCTAGTGGACGTGGCAAAGGCACCTTCGGAGAAAGGGCCATCTCGCAAGATTTACTCGGTGAATCAAAAAGGCAATCAGTACCTGGAAGACTTCTGGTCCACTTGGGGTGCTCTCCGCCTTCGAATCGAAAATCTCAAATAAGGAAGAAGATCAAAATGGGACTCATCAACAAAGTCATTGGCGAAAAGCAGCAATGGAAAGAGTACAAATCACGCAAGAAGCAACTTCCTGCCAACTACCGAGCAGCCGTTGCCGCGCTTGAGCGCCACATTTTCTATTGCGGTCCGGAAACAGGCGAGACCACAGTTCGAGCGCTGAACGACCTTATTGAACTGTTCGAACAGGGCGCACATGCCAAGACGCCTATCCGGGAGATTGTCGGCGAGAACCCTGCAGACTTTGCCGAAGCATTCATCAGCAACTACACAAAAGATACTTGGCGCGACCGTCAGGTGCGCAAGGTGAATGAGGCGCTAGAGGCCGCAGCGAAGATGTAGCCGTTCTTGTAAATGGCGTAGAAAGATGGCGTAGAAACGGATTTATGAAATCTACTTCGAAGCGAGCGTTGGGAAGTAGGCCGTTGATACGTTCCACATATTCTCCGCCAAAGAAAACTGCGCCTCATTTATGAGGAATGCCCTAGCTTGTGCTTACGGGAAAACCTGACGCCTCCCACACCGCGTGCGCTTTGTCAGCGACGTCGGCCTTCACAAGGATGTAGTCCGTATTAAAAGTGGACACGGCGAACACACTGATCCCCGAATCAGCCATCGGTTGAGTGAGCGAATTGAGGATGCCGACCAATCCGAAATCAAGGACCCCGTCTACCTCGAATAGCGTCCACGGGCCCTCGCTTTTCTGAAACGATGGGTGGCTCTCCATATGGCTGACCAACGACATCTCATTGTCTGTTCTCGTCAACGACCAAAAGGAGTCGAATTCAGCGCGAGTCAGTGAGTGAAGGACTTGAGCGAAGTCATCGCCGACCTGCGACACCCAGAATGATTCGGCATGCCGCTTGAGAGTGACCTTCACGAGCAAAAGTTTAGGGGTCCTCGGCACGGAGTAACCCATCCGGGTTACCATTCCCCTATGGGAAGACCCAGACGGGAAGACGCTCGTGACACCCGAGCTTTGATTCTTCAGGTGACGGTCGAACTACTCGCCGACCGCGGCGTCTCGGGCATGGCGGTGAGCGATATCGCCGAAAGATTGGGCGTGACGAAAGCCGCAGTTTTTTATCACTTCCCCACCAGGAATCGATTCTCGAAGCGCTCGTTTCGCCATCTCTCGAACGGCTTAACGCGTTCATGGACGAAAACCCGCCTGCCGGGCGCTCGTCGGAAAGCCTTATTCGCGGCTTCATTGACACCATGACCGCGCCCGCCGGCCCCTCTCTGGGATTCGCAATCTTGATTGAGCCGGCATTCGGCCCCGGGAGTTCCCTGGGTGCCGCCATTGGTGCAACCAAGTTGCGCATCACGAGGTACTTCGCACCCGAAGGCTCGCCCCCCTTCCGCGAACTTCGAGCCTGGGCAGCGATAGCCGCAGTCGACGCTATTGCCAAGAAGCTTGCCAAACAGGGGGCCCGCCCATCGCTGGAGCAATGGAGTGAGATTCGAGAAGTCATGGTCGCCACTGCAGTCGGTGCTCTGGGCGACTGACGCCACTCAGCTTCCTTCGTCCTTGTCCGTCGGGTTAGCAGACTAAGAAACCTCCGGCGGCGGCATCGGCTCACCGTCGTCGATGGCCAAAATGGCCCGCAGAGTGTCGTCGGCGTTCGCGACGATGGCGTGGGTTTGCGAGATCAGGTGCTCAGCCGACTGTGAGCTGAGCAGGTCGAAGCGATCGAGCTCACCAATGGGAAGTGCCCCGGCCAGCTGCCAGCACGCGTCCATCGGGTCGTCGCTCAATTCGATATCCGCGCCGTAATTCAGCTCGCCAAACTCACTGGCGAATGCGAGAAGTTTGCGCACCTGCGATTCGAGATGCACGCGCGCGGGCATCAGGCTGTCGTCCCACACCAAGTCGGGAATCAGTTCGATGTCGGCCATGGGGTAAGGGTCATCCGGCAACCAGTCGTTGACGCGAAACCTCTGAGAGCCAAACGACTCGAGCCCGAGGAATTCTCCGGTTGCGCCAATCTCCGTGACCGTGGCAATCGTGCCGATCGACATGCGACCCTCGCCACCACCAACTTCCAACCCGCGTGCGATGCCCACCACGCCGAACTCGGGTTTCTCCTCGCCCATCAAGTCGCCGAGCAGTTTGAGATACCGCTCTTCAAAGATGCGCAGGTTTAGCGGCATGGCCGGCATCAGGAGTGAGCCGAGCGGGAACATCGGCATGATGGCCATCGCTCTACCAGCCCATGGTTCCGGGGGCCCCTTTGAAAGGCCCGGTGATGTTGCTCGTGATCCAACCGCCGTAGAAGTCGCCCTCCTGCGGAATCACGACCTCATCCCCCACGCGACACTCATCGACCCGACTGGCATAGAGGGCAACTTTGCCCGCGAGCACCTCGAAGCCCTTGGACGGGTTCTCATAGGTCCACGCGGCGCCACCAATGACATCGCCGGGCGCCACAAGGTCGAAATAGCTAGCCATCCCCTTGAATTCGCAATAAGAGTTACCGCTGACGGAGACCAAGACCCCCTCGGCGAAGTCCGCGATGGGCAGGTAATAGGTCGGCGGATGCGATGTCTCCAAGACGCGAACAGCACCGTTCGTCGAGACCAGCGTCATGCCGTGATGGACGACCGAGATGTGAGCCGTGACGGGCTCCACGCGAGGGGGTCGGGGATAGTCCCACACCGACTCTTTCTGTGATTCGGGCACTCGTTCTATTACCAGGGCATTGCGCGGTCAAAATCGACCGCCGCATCCGTGGGATTCTCCGGCAGCTCCGTACCCCCGGAACGGACGCAAATCCACTGCAACTCCTTGGCCTCGCTGGGATCACAGCGCCACGTAATCCACGTCTCGGGGCTGACCCGCACGATTGACCCGGCACCGACGTTGACCACGTCATCGTTGAGTCCCATCTGGCCTGTACCCGCCAAGAAGATGTAGAGCTCTTCGGTCGCGGAATGCTTGTGCCAGTAGCCACACTCTTCGCCGGCGACGAGGGAGTTCACCGTCATGCCGATGTACTGCATGTCCATCTCGTGATCGACTACTCGGCGTCCTTCGCGAAGAGGGAAAACATCAAAACCACCGACGTGGCTGCGCCACGCGTCAGGGGCACCAACATTGAGAACTTCGTATCCAGTCATGGTCCTAGCGTAGGGACGTTACCCCCAAAGTCCAACGCCACGCCCCACCCGGTGCGCTCCATAATTGTCGTATGACTGAGAAAGTTAGCGGCCCCGCCTCCTACTTCCCGTCGATTGAGAAGAAGTACGGCAAGCCCATCGACCACTGGATGACCCAGCTCGACGCCGTCCGCGACGAGACCCACATGACGCAGGTGGCCTACCTCAAGGACACTTTCGAGATGGGCCACGGGCACGCGAACGCCGTTGTTCACGTGTATCGGCAAAACAACGGGCTCTAGCGCCGCGGAGAGGCCCGCCCTATGTCGCGCGTCGACTAACGGTTGCAACCGAGGACTTCTCGGCGCGCACGTCTCGCCAGAGCACTGCCATGGAGGGCAGCATCACCGCGTATCCGAAAAAGAACCAGAACGCGCCCTGGAGCTGAGTCCACGTGACCGTCACGACATAGGTGAATCCATCGGAGTCACGACTGAAGTCGGTGACGATGGCGAACACCAAGAGAGCAGAGAGGGCCGTAAGGATCAAGCCGCTCAGCAACTTGTAGGCGGGAACGTAGGCCCTATTTCTCGACTGAACGAGCCGCTCATCGAGAAACTCCTCCGGAGCATCGGCAATGAGGCGGACAGATTTGCGAAGCATGATCCAGTTGACGAAGATCAGCGCAATCTGAATGAGGACATAGGCGGTCCACGGGGTGTCGTCCATCAGAAACAGGGCGACGGTGCCGACGATCAGCACGAAGTTCGAACCGACCAACAGGAGGATTTTTGAGCCCCTCGTGCGCAGCCCATCCCACTTGACGTCGTCGAGTTCCTTTTCCACTGAGGAACGCGACGAACCGCTGCGCCACATCATCTGCCAGTACTCGCGGCCCAAACCTCGCGCCCGCAGATAGAGCGCGAGAACAGGAATCTCAATCACCGTCAAAGCAATGAGAGTAAAGAAGAACCAGTTAGTGCTAAAGAAAATCAGTGAAAACGTGGGGTCGGATTGCCAAAACAGCACAGCCGAGACGATGAAGGGAACAAGGGTCAGTGCCACATCAAGCCAGGCCATCCTGCGCACATCGTTCCGGCAACCTTGGGGTACACCCACAGATAGCCGACGGCGAGCGTCACAATGATGACGAAGATGACGATGAGTTCATTCATTTTGTTTCCTCCAGATCAAGCCAAAAGAGTCGCTCGACAGGTTTCGCGAGCGCTCGCGAAATCTGCAGGGCCAGGACGAGCGAGGGTGAGTACTCTCCCCGCTCGATGTAGCCGATTGTCTGGTAGTGAACGCCCACCAGTTGAGCAAGATCTTGTCGGCTGATGCCTTGCGCACTTCGAATCTCTTCGACGCGGTTGGCGACCACCGGTTCTTCCGA
>CANFVD010000029.1 GCA_947450345.1 Actinomycetota bacterium | reverse complement strand
GCAGCGACGCGCGCCGCTCGCGCGGCTGGGGAGGAGTACCTCCTCGAGCGCCGACTCATGTATCGGCAGTCAACGGGCGACATCGTGGGACCGTGGGTGAGCGCCTTCACCTCGCCGTTTCGCTGGCGCTACAACGTGCTCAATGCCGCCGGCTACTTTCGGGAATCGGCCCTGCTCGCGGGCTCTCGACCTGATCCCCGCATGGCCGAGGCCATCGAGGTCATCCGCGCTCAACGCCAGTCAGACGGAACGTGGTTACAGGGCGCGCGCATGCCCGGCCGGGTGTGGTTTGAGACGGATGAGCCGGCCGGTGAACCGTCGAAAGGCCTGACCCTTTCCGGCACCCGCGTGCTCGACTGGTGGGATTCTCGCAGTTAACAACGCGGGCGCCGGATGGGTAACTTATTCCCTGCATGTCAAGAATTCTTTTTCCCAAAAACTCGGCAGTAAGGACAGAAATTCTCCTCAGAGCATTAGTGCACGGCGAAAAAACACGACAACGAATTGATTCGGTCTGACCGAACAAACCCGCGCGAACGAGTTACGAAGTTCTATTCTGGGCTCATGGTGAGTTCTGCTCGGGCGCGCAAGATCCTCGTTGTTGAGGACGAACCGTTCCTGCGGGAATTGGTCTGCCGCGCCCTCGATGATGCAGGCTTTGTGACGGTGCCGGCGGGAACGGCAGCCGACGCAGTGAAGCTTTTTCGGCTCAACGACCCAGACGCTGCACTCGTCGACATCGAACTTGGAGCCGGACCTAATGGGATCATGCTGGCCACGAGACTAAGACGCGACGTGCCAGAGCTTCCGCTCGTCTTCCTCACTGTCCGGCCAGATCCTCGCGCCGCAGAAGGCCTTCACATTCCCCCGGATGCTCACTTTGTGCAGAAGAAAGGGCTCAAAGACGTGAACGATCTCATCGCGGTCATGGATGCGGCGATGCGTGGTCCGCGGAGCGAGACGATTCGCCATGATAAGTCTGACCTCAACCCACTTCGTTCTCTCACGACCAAACAGATTGAGACCCTGCGGCTCATTGGCGACGGTCTCTCAAATGAACAGATTGCCAGCGCGCGCGGGATTACTCTCCGCGCGGCCGAAGTAATGGTGAGTAAGACCCTGAAGCTGATCGGCATCGATGAAACGGCGGGGAATCGACGGGTGTTAGCGGCGCGGAAGCTCTTTTAGGCAGCCCATTCGCCGAGATGCAGTGCATCGCCGCCTTCTCCGCGAGTCGTTACTCGAGCAGGAATTTCAGCAAAGAGCGTCGTTCTCCTCTCTGTTACTTCGAGTCGAAGATCTGTGGTCATCTGGCGAAGGAAAGTCAGTCCAATGTTTCCCGAACTGCGTGACGTGGGCTCCCCAGGACCCCGAGGATTGGTGACAGTGACGCGAAGCCGACTGCCCTCAAGCCCAACTTGGGCGCGGACTTTCTGCGTTTGGGCATGCTTAGCCGCATTGAGGGTGCCCTCGTTAATGACTTCCATTGCTATTCCAGCCGCAAAGCTGTCTTCTGAAAGCGCCCGTTCCGCCTCCGGCGAGACCTCAATGGAGAGAGAAATCGAACCATCCCAGAGGGCGATAACGGCGGCAGCCTGTTCCTCGAAATCAAACTCGGCGGCATCCTCCACGCTTGTTAACGTATCGGCCGCCTGCTTGAGAGCATCCGCCACTGTGAGAACAGACGAACGAACGGTGACAGGTTTTTTGCCCAGTTGAACTTCTGCGGCAACCACAGTCGCCTGAACTCTTCCGTGCAAAACCGATATCAGTCGGTTCTGGATGGCTTCTGATTGTTGTCGAAACCGCACAACATCGCGGGCAATGCCGTTGTTGGCCATGCTGAGTCCTTCAACCACGCGGAGCTGACGGACCTCATTGGCCCGATGAATGAAACTCAGCAGCCCCAGCAGGAAAATCACCACGAAAAGTACAAAATTCTCGGCAGCCGCGCTGTTTGGGCCAAGAAATGGGGTGAGGGCCGCGGCAAAGAAAAGCAGGAGGGCGGCCGGAACGCTGACATAAAACGCAATCAAGATGAGGGGTATTTGGATCAGAAAACCGGGACTTGAGACGTTTGTACTCGCACTGCCCGACACTGCTGCAATTCCAATGATGAGCGCTCCCACTGAGCCGGAAAAATATCGACCATTCCACCTTCGCGGAATCCCGCGCAGAGACAACCGCCGATTTTTTTTCGGAACAATGCGGTCACTCTGTTCCACAAATTGCGGAATCTTTCCCAGGGCGGGAACAAAGGTCTCTTTGATGGCGGCGATCCGAGCGGAGGCACTCTCGAACGAGATCTTCTTCCGACCGCTGACGAGTGACTCCAGTTCCTTCGCTGAGGCGTTCATTTGATTCGCAACGGACTGTTCAAGTGCCCGCGCGGGTATCAAGACCTCGTCGGCAAATCGTGTACTCAACGAGTCCAGTCGGGTGAGCGTTCGGCGAAGAGAGCGTCGGGTGCGCCGAAAGACTCGTTGTCCTGCGATCAGCAACGCGACGAGGGCCCACAACAAGAGCCACACAATCCAGAGAACTCCAGTCAGGAACACAATTGCCGACGGAGTGATGTCCGGTGCAACGGATGAATTCGTTGGATTGACATAGGAGTCGATCGGATTGAGTACTTTAACGACCCAGCCGGCAACCAGAATGGCGACAACCTGGCCTGAAACGATCAGGGATGAGGCCAGGCGCGAAATGCGTCCACGACCAACAAGCCACAGGATGAACGCTCCGCCCAGCACAATCGCAACGCCCGCCAGTACGGCGAGCCACGAACCGACCGGTCGGTTGAGGGTTGCCGGTATTCCGAGGGCGAATGCCCCAACAGCAAACCATGGGTAGATCCACGGATCGACAATTCGAATTCCCCAGAAACCATCGGGAATCACGCCGGTCGACAATTTCACATTCGGCGAACCGCCTCGAACGTGTTGAGATTTCATTAGGGACGCCTCACGTTCTTGGTTGCACACCCGAAAATTAAGAACCTTTGCGGGAGGCCCTCACTAAATTTTTACACGTGTCGAGCCCCGACGTGGAGAGAAAAATTCGGTCTAACCGAACGCAAGAGTGACATCTGGGAGTGCGGCAACAAATAGGTCCCGCCGGGACCTTGCCCGATGCCCCCGATCGACGTCGTTTGCTAATCCCGCCGTGACCATCGGACGCCTCTTCTCAAACACCTTCGCCGGAATCGCACCGGTCTCGGTTGCGCCCTACATTGGTGCACAACTGGTGGGCGCTCTGCTCGGCTTTCTCATTGTGAAGGCCGTTGCGCGGTACCGGTTAGTCGGCAACTAGTCGCGTGCGACTCCCCGTGAATCTTCGGGAGTCTCCGGTGACATGGCGCACGCTGGAGTGCCGCCTGGCAGGCGATGCCGGTTTGCTGCCACGCGGCGGTAGCCCCACGCGAACAGCTTGCGGATGCCCGGTAAACGCATGCCCCAGGCCACGAATCGGTGAAACGGGTCGCCCTGAATTCTCATGAGTTCGGCAAAGCACTCGGCTCCGCCAAAAGCGCCGCGTTCGGTCACGAGGTAGACCTGCGCTGACGCCTGCGCCTGGGTGAGGCCGAGTGCGCCAAGGTCGGTCAGCTGCCATGCGGCAATCGTGAGGGGAGTGAACGAGCGCTTCTCGAAGTGGCGGGCGACAGACGTGCAGAACCCGCAATCTCCGTCAAACACAAGCGTGGGCATAATCCCAGTCAATCACCAAACTCCGAGCACCTCGGTCGCCATGTCACGGGCCGACGGCATGCAGACCCATCCACCCGATAGCGTGGGGAAATGACGAATCGTGAGCCATGCACAACCGGACAACGCATCTGGAAGATCGTGCGGATTGTGGCGCGGACGCTCCTGGGACTGGCGCTCACGGTAGCGGGCGTCTCCCACCTCACCACCGCCCGAGCCGAGTTTCAGGCGCAGGTGCCCGCGTGGGTGCCGTTGGATGCGGATTTCGTGGTGATCGCGAGCGGCATCGTGGAGATTGTCATCGGGCTGTGGCTCATCAGCGGTTTCCGGGCCCCTATCGCCGGTTGCGTGGCCGCGCTCTTCTTCATCGCGATTTTCCCGGGCAACGTCTCCCAGTGGATCACCCACACGGATGCCTTTGGTCTCGATACCGACACCGCCAGGCTCGTCCGCCTCTTCTTCCAGCCCGCCTTGGTGCTGTGGGCGCTATGGTCAACGGGCGCGTGGTCGTGGCTGCGCAGTCTTCGTCGCCGACCAGGCAGCGCCGCCTAGCCCACTGTTGCCGGCACCCACTGGAGGCGCTGGTCTTAGGCTGGAGCCATGAGTTTCGCCACGGGTCTCGCGCGACAACTCGTGCGCGTTGACAAGGAGAAACTCCTGATTCTCCGTTCGCTTCGCACGGCAGCGGTTGCCACCGCACTGCCCCTGATTGCGTGGCTGGCCGGTATCCCCGAGGCCGTCATTCCCCTGGGCGTGGGCGCACTGTTCGTGGGAATCACCGAGTCCAACATTCACCCGTCTCATCGTGGGCGATTTATGTTGTGGGCGACCGCCTGGCTCGTGGCCACTTGCGCTCTCGGTTTTCTTGTGGCGGAAAACTCGGTTCTCGTTCTGATTGTCTCCGCCATCGTGGCGGCCCTCAGCGCATGGGTGGGCGTGGCCGGCGCGCGTGCCGCTTTGGTTGGGGTGCTGTCGCTCGTGCTCTTTACCGTCACGGTGGGGCTGCCCGAGAGTTTCGAACTCTCGGCGTCGTTTGTGGCCTGCGTCGGGTTGGGCGGTCTCGTGCAGTACGGCGTCTTTATGATCATCCGCCGGTCACGAGTGAAACGCGCCGGCCCGGCACCGGAACGCGAACCCCGCACGCTGTGGTTTCGCCTGCGGCACCCGGGACTGCAGCGCGACACCTATGTGCGTCACGCCCTGAGCGTGGCCATTGCTATTGGCGTTGCCACGGCCATTTCGCAATTCGTTGAGGTGCCGCACCAGTACTGGATTCCAATGTCGGTCGCCTGGATTTTCAAGTCGGATCAGAAGGCCACTGCTGTGCGCGTGGGGGAACGCGTGATCGGAACACTCGCAGCTGTCGGTCTAGCCTTTCTCTGGGGCACCTATCTTCCCGCACCCGACGGGCTCATCTTTGTGCTGGTGGGCGTGGGTGGCTACCTGCTCCTCGCGTTCCTGACGAGCAACTACTCAATCGCGACCTTTGGGGTCACTACGTTCGTGCTGGCGCTCTTTGCCATCGCTGGCGACCTGTACGAGCAGACCGTCCTCTTTCGCCTCGAGGCCACGCTCGCCGCGGGCGCCATCGTGGTTGTCGTTCTCGTTGCAGAGCGTTTTCTGTTCCGGCGTGACGGTACCGGCCCGGGGTTGCAGACGATGGTGAGCGGATGACCGGCTCGCGCCTCGCGCCGACCAGTGTTCTCTCCGCAAGCCTGGTGGCTGTTTCGGCACCGGCGCTTTTTGTTGCCCGAGGATTACCCCTGTTGATGGCACTCGGGTATACCAGCCTCGCCGCCGGCCTCATCATTGCGTTCACGAGCAATCGCTTGCTGGCACGAGACCTGTCACTGATTGCCGTCCCGCTCGTTTTGATCAGCTTGATCTCGGTAGAAGCAAACCTCGAGTGGGGCAACATCGCACTGATGGGTGTGGTTCTCACGGCCTGCGTGGTGTTTCCGTATGTGATGAGCCGCTGGGTTTTTCGTGATCACGTCGTGCGATTCCCCGGTCGACCGGGGGAATCGTGGTCGCGCGGGGAGTGGGCCTGGCTGGCCGCCGTGCTGGTGCTCGGCTACCTCATCCTTCCGGTGTTCTTCATCACCTCGGGCAGCTACCAGAACTGGCCGGCCGTTGAGGAGCCCAGTGAAATCGCACGACTGTTTGTGGGCGTTGGCTTCGTCGGAATCTGGGATGAGCTCTTCTTTATCTGCGTCGTGTTCGCGCTCCTGCGCCGGCACTTCCCCTTCTGGATCGCCAACGTTCTGCAGGCCATCGTATTCGTGTCGTTCCTCTGGGAACTCGGCTACCGCTCGTGGGGCCCGGCGTTGACCCTGCCCTTCGCGCTCATTCAGGGCTGGATATTTGAGAAGAGTCGCTCGGTGTACTACATCGTCACCGTGCACCTGCTCTTTGACGTCGTGGTCTTCCTCGTGCTCGTCTACGCGCACCATCCGACGTGGTTGCCGATATTCCTGGTGGCACCGCCCGCGACTGCGACGCCTTAACAGCACACACTCTCCCGCGCCGGTGGCACAGGAGAGTGTTGAGCCGTCTTGGGGCTTATCCCTTCGGGGACGACAGCACACTGGCGATTGCCGCGCTGAGTGCCGCTTGAGGGTCGGTCGGCAGCGCGTCACTTCGCCAGGCGACTACTCCGTCGGGACGCACGAGCACGGCACCGTCGTTACCCACTTCGCGTCGGCGCAACCAAGCCAGTCGGTGATCCCTGAAGTCGCCAGCAGCGTGTCCGATGCGCACGGCGCGCACGCCCACTCCGCTCTTTTCGGAAACGGCCGCTGCGGCCTCAATCCATGACTGACCGGTCTCGCTCGCGATGAGCAGGAAGTTACCGGGTTCGATGAGGTCAAGGAGGGCGATCACTGTGCCGTCTTGTCCGGTCAGGAAAGCGTGCGGAACCGGGGCACCCGGGAAGGTGCTCGGCTCGTAGACGCGGACCTCATCAACGGTTGCCGGTGGCTTGCTGCCATCAGAAACCACGGCGCTCGAATCGTAGCGGTAGCCGTACTCCACGTTGTGTTCGTTGAACTCCTGCGACTGGAAGGCGAGTGCTTCCTGCACGCCACGACGATAGTCGGCGTCCTCGGGTGCGTCGCTCCAGAGTCGACGCAACAGCGCCCAGTTGGCTTCTTCGCTGGCGGTGGGATCCATGCCGAGGGCGGCACCGATCTGCATGTGGAACATGGCGTTCTCGGTAGAGCGCTGCACGTTACGGGCGCCCACTGGCTGGCGCTCCGCTTCGTAGGTGTCGAGCAGGGCATCGGATGCCGAGCCGTTGAGAACGGCGGCAATCTTCCACGCGATGTTCTGGGAATCCTGAATGGCCGTGTTGAGTCCGAGTCCACCCGTGGGACCGTGCTTGTGGGCGGAGTCACCCAGCAAGAACACACGACCTGCGCGGAACTTGGGGGCCACGAGTGCCTCGAAGCTCCAGCGTGTGATGAGGTGAACATTCGGGTTGAGGTCGGGGGTGCCGAGCACGCGGAGCATGTCGGCGATCATCGCTTCGTCGTCGAAGATGCGCTGGTCGTCGAATGCGTAGTTGAGGTGGAACACCCATTCCTCAGAATCGGGACCCCACTTGTTCGGGCCCATCGGCACGAGCAGTGCGAGCAGGCCTACGTGTGGCGGCCACATCCAGCGAATCAGCACATCGGGGTCGGTCGACCAGCGCGAGAGGTCGGCACTGAAGTGCACCGACACGCTGTACAGAATGTTGCGCTCGCCCTGGAGTTCGATGCCGACCTGCTGGCCCACCGTGCGACCACCATCGGCACCGAGCAGGTATTTGGCGCGAACCGTGTACTGCTCGCCAGACTCCACCACCCGAACGATCGCGGTGACCCCATCGTCGTCTTGGGTCAACTCCATAAGTTCATGGCCAAAGCGAATCGAGCCCGGCGCTTTACTCTCGGCGTGCTTCAGCAGGATGGGCTCGAGGCGAATCTGCGGCAGGTTTGTCTGCCGGCAGGCGCTTGCGGCGAGCCAGTCAGCGTCGGCACCCCCGGCGCCCCACGATTCTTGCTTGGCAATGAGTCGCCCGTAGTTGGGGTCATCCCCGGTGAGTCCGGCATACCAGGCGGTGGCCGCCATGTTCTGCGGCGGGGTGCCGGCAGCGTAGATGTCGTCGGCAGCTCCTGCCCGGCGATAGAGCTCCATGGTGCGCTGCTGCAGCACGTGCGCCTTGGGCAGAACCGAGGTTGATGGGGCGTTGGAGATGGTGAGTGTTTCAACTCCCAGGTCACTGAGCAACATGGATGCGGTCAATCCGGCACCGCCGGCGCCGACGATGAGAACGGGAACGTCGATATCGGGAAACATGGCTCTCCTTTGAGCTGTCGAAGAAAGTGCACAGCAGTTGTTCTGTAACGCTTATTACAGAAACAATACAAGTGAGCGGGGTGGCTGGCAATAGGAAATTGCGCTTCCCGGCTGGGTTACCTCCTAGATCTCAGCAAGTAGGGCATGCCCGAGCGCGCCAGTACTCCCGGTCGCGTGCGCGGGGCTCGGACTCGCTCGCCTCTGAGCAAATCTTTTACCCGGGCCAGGAAGTCAAGGTCTGGCCACTCTTGCCAGACCTCGCGTGTCAGCCCGACATCGAGTCTTTTCAATCCAAAGCCCATCACGTCCGCGCTGGCACCTAGGGCAACCAGTTGCGCATCTGCGCTTGCCTGTGTGGGCAGTTTCGGCTGGAAATGCGCGATGACGGCTGCCCGTGCCACATCGACAGTCTCGGAGGGTGCTCCCAAGCGATCAACCATGGCGTTGACCTCAACCGCGCTGTCTGAGGTAAAACAGTTGCCCGGTCTCGACGGGTGAAGCAGGCCGTCGTCATGCGCGAGCGCGGCCACCGCAGCCGCGGTGTGATTCACGCTTCGAAAAAGTTCGTCCGAGAGAAGAGCCGCGCCAAGAACGTAGGTGCGACATGCGTGGTTGAGCATCGCGCGACCCTGTCTCTCGACGACTCGGTCTCGCTGGGATTCCAGCACGGCAGCCAGTTCTGTGCGCGTGACGGCCATGCGCGCTGCTTGCCGGGAGCACTCGTCAGGATCTGGTCGATTCTTGCTCACTCGGTCACGTGCCGATTGCGCCAAACCCTGAGCGGAGAGAGCGAGCGCTTGAGGAATGGTGAGGCGTCCACCCGTTTGGTCAAGCCACGCCTCGGTGCCTATTTCGAACGCGCGGCTTTCATTGCCCATGCTGATTCCTCCAATGGTGACGTGTCGGGTTGTGTTGCCGTGACGCAAGAATACGCGGATGCGCTCGAGGTCGGACTGCCCGTCGTCGACTCGCTGGACGTTAGTTCACCGACTCCGGGTCGTCGATGAACTCACGGACCTCTTGTGGGCAGCGGCAGCTCCGGGCGATCTTTGCCGCCCAGGCATAGGCCTCGTCAGCATCTGAGACCTCGACCACTGAAAAGCCGCCCATGACGACGTCGCTTGGCGTGATTGGTCCTGGAGCGACCGTCCCGTCCTCGGTCACCACGACCGGTTCATACGTGTGAAATCCGCCACCGAAAATCCAGACACCGGCGTCCTTTGCCTCCCGAACAACCGCGTGAGATTCGTCCGCCACCTGTTGCCACTCGTCGTCGGCAACCCGCATGTCACCGTCGTTGAAGGAAATGAGAAATCTAGGCATAAGGGAAACCTACATCTCTCGGGGTCGGAAAGACCGGCGGATGGAGTCGTCTCACTCGTCTGCATTCTCGAATGTAGGCCCCGTCGGGCTCGAACCGACGACCCACGGATTAAAAGTCCGTTGCTCTACCAACTGAGCTAGAGGCCCGCGCGCAAGGCGCTCGGGTAATTCTACCTTTTTGCTTTCCGCCGGTTGTGCGCCTGAGCTGTCGTCCTTAGAGCACTCGCTTGCGTCGAAGATTCTCAGGCCCACCTTCTCGGGGAGCAACGTTCCCGACGGGGCTGTCACCGGCCCTGTGTTCCGCTAAGGTCAGCACCATGACACCGTTGAAAACAATCGCTCCCATTGCGATCGTGGCCGCCATCATTGGACCGATTCAAAATGTCGCGGGATGGGCAATCGCCGGGGCACTGTGGCCGGGATATGACCCCCTGACGCTCACCATCAGTGACCTCGCCTCGCCCGAGTCTCCGGTGCGGTGGGTGATGACGGCGTTCTTCATCCTCGGGTCAACGCTCACACTCATCGCGGCTGTATTCGCACGCACCCTCGCGCTTCCGGGTCGCATCGTCCTGCTCATCGCCGCTCTCTGCAGTTATGGACTCACCATTTTTCCCACGCCGCTCAACGGGGTTTCCGACAGCCATCGCATCTTCGCAATTGCGTTCTTTGCGGCCTCGGCAAGTTGGCAACTGTTTGCCATGAGGCTTCGCAAGGATGCGCCGTGGATTCTCCGTCCCTGGGCGATCCTGGTCGCATCACTAGTTCAGGCCACGTTTGCCATTACGTTCCTTGTGATTTGGGCTAATCCTGCGTCAACAAACATTGGTCTGTTGGAACGACTCGTTTCCTTCGAGCAGGCGCTCTACCTCTCGGCCGTGGTGCTGGTCTGCGCCCGAATTCAACGCCGCGAGGCGAACGGGACCGTTACGGAGTCGGCACCGGTGCCGGTGTCGGGGTAACCCCAATGAGCTGATACGAGGTGGGGTTATCCGGCAGGAACCAGTTGAAACCCTCCTCGAAGAACACGACGACCATATTGATGGCAATCGTCGCGACGAAAATCACGATGATCCCCCACACCAGCCCGCGTGCCCACTTGTTCACAGGCGGGATGGGCAAGAACTCGGTGCCGAACGTCAACAGCACGCCGGCAAAGGTCATCACGACAATGAAGCTGATCAGCGCCCAGGTGTAGAGGTGAAGCCCAAACATCGCAGTGCCGAAACCGGGATCACCCGGCAGGATGTGAAGCAGAATCTGCCGCGTCGACATTGCTGACCCGAGCAGGGCGCCCAGGATGGCCATACCCAAGCCGGTCATGAAACCGGACGGCGTGAGCGTCTTCTTGAGTGAATGACTCACGATGAACAGTGCTCCCAGTGATGACAGCATCATTCCCATGCGCTGGCTGATGCACAGGGGGCACGGCAACTCCGCCTGAGCAAACTGGAAGTAGAACATGGCCGTCGAGAGAACACCGATGTAGGCGACAAGGAAGAAGACCTGGGCCCAGAAACCGAGCTTGCCGATAATGCGGTGCCAGCGTCGCTCCGGCTCGGGAACAATAAAGCGCGTATTGCCGACGAAGACGGTCAGCTTTCCGGTGTCCGCCATCAGAAGCTCAAATCCAAGACGCTGGTGACGTGGTGCAGGAACAGGAGTCCCACCGCGGCAAATCCGACAAAGAACATGGTGAGGACAATCCAGCGCGTGCGCACCAGGATGACCACGAGGGCGGCAGCCAGAAGCAGCCCAAAGATGAGGGTATCCATGCCGGAAAGATTACTTGACGAAGGTTAACGCGCCAACCGGTGTCAGGCTCCATGCCTCGAGACGAGAGAATGGACTGTGACCGAACGCCCCCACCGCCCCGCATTATTCGCCGGGCACGAGTTCTCCGCGTTCGAGGGGGCCGCTGATCCGGCCGTTGTGACTCAACTCGCTCACGAGAGCGCGCGCGACCTGCTGGCCCGCGTGCGCACGGCCGACCCGGAGACCCGGGAGAAGGCCGTTCGGTTTGCCGACGACAACGGCATCGATGTGCTGGCCGAGCTCTGGTCGAAAGTAAGTGCCCACAGCCTTCCGGGCGCCCTCTGGCGGGTGTACTTGGTGCGGGACCTGATTCGCCAACAGGGCGAGCACATGGCGCTCGTGTTTGAGGCCGGCGTGCGTGCGTCGAGCAGTGGAGACCCCGTAATCGCGGGCGCTCCTGTGCCTACGAGCGCCGCCGAAGTGCGCGACCTCGCGGACCTCATTCTGCACGGCGTCTTCTCCGGAGACCTCGCCGATGCGCTCGATCGCGCGGGGGCATTTTGTCGGCTGGCCGCCCTGGGCGGTGTGGCGGAAGCCGGATCCGTCGAGAGACACAACGCGGAGCAAGCCGCCCGACTCACCACCCAGGCCGCCCGGTTGTCAACAATGGGACGCGAGCTCACGGTGTGTGCCCGCATGTGGCGGGCTGGCACGCTCGACTAGGGCGCTCTGCGTAAACTTATCTGTGCCGGACCGCAGTAACCCCGGGCTCCAATATTCGCCGCTTCGAGCGGCCTAGCGCCGAGAGGTGTTCACTGCGGTTCGGCATCTCTGAGCCGCCGATTGAGTAGGCCACGCAGTGGCCGTATCGAAATCAGCCGATTTAGCCGAAGCGACCGGAGATGTAGTCCTCGGTGGACTTCTCCGTGGGGCGCTCAAAAATCGTGGCGGTGTCGTCCACCTCGATGAGGCGGCCCGGGAGGCCGGTGCCGGCGATGTTGAAGAACGCCGTGCGGTCAGAGACGCGCGAGGCCTGCTGCATGTTGTGCGTGACAATCACGATTGTGTAGTCGCGCTTGAGTTCCTCGATGAGGTCCTCAATCGCCAGCGTCGAAATGGGGTCGAGGGCCGAGCAGGGCTCATCCATGAGGAGCACGTCGGGAGACACGGCAATCGCACGAGCGATGCACAGACGTTGCTGCTGTCCTCCCGAGAGGCTGGAGCCGGGTCGGTCGAGACGATCCTTGACCTCTTTCCAGAGGTTGGCACCCTTGAGTGACTTCTCCACGAGATCGTCAGCATCGGACCGCGAGATGCGACCGTTGTTGAGCTTGACGCCCGCTAGCACGTTCTCTTTGATTGACATGGTGGGGAAGGGGTTGGGGCGTTGGAAGACCATGCCCACCTGGCGACGCACCAGCACGGGGTCAACGTCGAGGTCGTAAAGGTTCTTGCCGTCGATGGCCACGCGTCCGTCGACGCGAGCGCCGGGAATCACCTCGTGCATGCGGTTGAGCGTGCGCAGCAGTGTCGACTTGCCACAGCCCGACGGGCCGATGAAGGCAGTGACGGTGCGTGGCTCAATGGTGAGCGAGACCCCCTCTACGGCAAGAAATTTGCCGTAGAAGACGTTGAGGTTCTCTACTTCGATGCGCTTGGACACGTCGTACCTTTTCTGTTGGGTCTGGTTAGCGGCTGCCCTTGGGGGCAAGCACGCGAGCAATAATGCGGGCAATGAGATTGAGCAGCAAAACGATGATGATCAGCACGAGCGCACCGGTCCACGCGCGGTCGATGTACGCCTGAGCGTCCGCACCTTGGATGGTGTACTGCGTGTAGACGAAGACAGGCAAAGTCGTCATGCGCTCGCTGAACAGGTCGTAGTTCATGCTCGTGCTGAGGCCGGCAATGATCAGCAGGGGCGCTGTCTCGCCGATGATGCGGGCAATCGAAATCATGACACCCGTGATGATGCCGGCGATGGCCGTGGGCAGAACCACCTTGACGATGGTGAGCCACTTGGGTACCCCGAGGGCGAAAGACGCCTCACGCAGTTCGTTGGGCACGAGTTTGAGCATTTCTTCCGTGGAGCGCACCACAACCGGGATCATCAGCAGCGACAAGGCCACGGCGCCACCAATGCCGAACCGAATCCCTGGGCCGAATACGAGCGCAAAAAGAGCGAACGCAAAAAGACCGGCAACGATGGAGGGGATGCCCGTCATCACATCGATGAGGAAGGTGATGGACTTCGCAAGCCGGCCCTTGCCGTACTCGACGAGGTAGATGGCGGTCATGATTCCCACGGGGACCGAAATGATGGTCGCCGCGCCGGTGACGAGGAGGGTGCCAATGATGGCGTGCAGGCCACCACCGCCGGCGCCCACAACGTTGCGCATCGATGACGAGAAGAACTGCATGTCGAATCGGTTGATGCCGTCTGCTGCCGTCGTGGCGACAAGCGAGATGAGCGGGATGAGCGCGATGAGGAAGGCAGCCGTGATCACGCCGGCCATGACGCGGTCGATGGACTTACGTCGTCCTTCGACGAGGCGACTGATGACGCCCACCAGCACGAGGTAGAGAATGGCACCCACAACGGCAGCTCCCGCCACGTTGAACTCGGGAGTCACTTGAGCAAGCGCAAGTGCCAAGAAGATTGCCGCGGAGGCCACGATTGAGGCGACGAGTGTAGTCCACGCGAATCCACGCGGGAGCGTGCGGCCCTGGATGACGGCCGCTTCAGACATCAGCGTCATTAGTTAGCTCCCGAGAATTCTTTGCGGCGGTTGATGACCACACGGGCGAGCGCGTTGACCACGAACGTGATGGCAAACAGCACGAGGCCGGTGGCTATCAACGCATTGATTCCGAGGCCGGTGGCCTCGGGAAACTTGAGGGCAATGTTGGCGGCAATCGTGGTGGGGTTCTGTGATTGCAAGAGAGCAAACGAGATGATGATCGAGGGCGACAGCACCATGGCGACGGCCATGGTTTCGCCCAGGGCGCGACCGAGTCCCAACATTGTGGCACTGATGATGCCGGCACGCCCAAAGGGCAGCACGGCCATCTTCACGACCTCCCAGCGCGTGGCGCCCAAAGCGAGAGCGGCCTCCTCGTGCAGGGGAGGCGTCTGTAGAAAGACTTCACGGCACAGGGCCGTGATGATGGGCAGGATCATGACCGCCAGCACGACGGCCACGGTCAGCACGGTGCGCCCGGTTCCGGACACGGGACCGGCGAAAAGAGGGAACCAACCCACATTGTTCACGAGCCACTCGTAGAGAGGACGCACGGCAGGGGCGAGGACCAGAATTCCCCACAGGCCATAGACCACAGACGGGATGGCGGCCAAGAGGTCGATGGCGTAGCCCAATCCCTGGGCGAGCTTACGCGGGGCATAGTGCGAGATGAACAGCGCGATACCGACGGCAAGTGGCAGAGCAAACAACAGGGCGAGGAAAGCGGCCCACACGGTGCCAAAAATGAGGGGAGGCACATAGGGCCAGAAGTCGGTGCCGTCGCGCTTCAGCTCTTCTGGGCTTGCAACGAGCGCCGGCATTGCCTTGGCGATGAGGAAGATCGCGACCGCCGCCAAGGCGACGAGGATGAGCAGACCGGCGCCCATGGCTGCGGCCTGAAACACTCTGTCCCCGAGGCGCGCCTTCGCCCGTGCGGTCATGTTAGCTGCGCTCACGTTAGTCACGATACTTTCTTCGCCCAACAGATGGTTAGTGAAAAATGTCCGGTCCGAGAAATTCTGGCGAACTTCTCGGACCGGATCGGATTATTTCAGTGTTACTTGATTGCCGCGATGATAGCTTCGGCGGTCTTGGTGTTCTCTGCGGTGAGCGGAGCAGCACCGACGCCGGCCGAAACCGTCTGGCCGGCAGCGCTCACGACGTAGCCCAGGTAACCCTTGAGGAGCTCAACGTTGGCGGGGTCAGCGTACTGCTGGCAACCAATGAGGTAGCTGACGAGGATCAGCGGGTAGGTCGTCGAGTCGGTCGACGTGCGGTCGACGCTTACGGCCATGCTGGTCTTGGGGTCGCGGCCATCGAGCGGCTTTGCGTTGGCGTAAGCAGCAGCGGCGCCCTCAGCGGTCGGTGCAACGAACTTGTCGCCGACCTTGATGTTGGCAACGCCCAACTTTCCGGCCTTCGAGAAGTCGATGTAGCCAATCGTGCCGACACCACCGGTGACCGTGTCGGCCATTCCGGAGGTCTTGTCAGCAGCCTCACCACCAGTGATGGCAGCGGGGAAGACCTTGTCGGCCTTGAAGGTCCACGCCTCAGGGGCTGCCTTCGAGAGGTAGTCCGTGAAGTTCTTCGTGGTGCCCGACTCGTCTCCACGGTGAACGGCGGTGATTGCCGTTGCGGGAAGCTTCGCATCGGGGTTCAGGGCAACGATCGCGGGGTCATTCCACGTGGTGATCTTGCCAGCGAAGATGTTCGCAATCGTGGCCGCGTCGAGGTTCAGCGCTGTTACGCCATCAACGTTGTAGACAACGGCGATGGGGGAGATGTAGTCAGCAACCTCAAACGGTGCGGTGCCGGGAACGCATGCAGCCAGTGAGCCAGCGAGCTGTTCGTCCGTGAGGGGCGAGTCGCTACCAGCGAACATTGCGCCGCCATCGACGAACGCGGTGACTCCCGCGCCGGAACCGGCGGGGTCGTAGGTGATGGTGGCGTCGGGGTTGCTGGTCTGGAACGCGGCAACCCAAGCTTCCTGGGCAGCGCCCTGGGCGCTGGAGCCAACACCGGCGATGGAGCCGGAGAGGTTCGACGGCGTGGTTCCGCCTTCGTTAGCGGCGCAGCCCGAGAGGACGAGCGCGGATGCGGCAGCCACGGCAGCAATTGCCAGGCCAGTGCGAGTGATTTTCACTGAATATCTCCTTCAGAGATGTTTTGGTGTTTGTAGTGCCACGGGTTGTGACATTTGTGAGACTAAGCGCCCTTCCCTAACCGGAGCCCCCCGCAAGGTAAACGGGAGGTTAACGAAGTTCCGAGAACCGGTAAAGAACCCAACGGGGAAGAGATCTACACCGAACTGTCGTGTGACTCGATGGCCACGATTCCCGATTCAGGGTGTTTCTTGTCGAGGTGGAAGATTGAGAATGAGGCGGTCTCGAGAGCTCCGGCCGAGGTCAGGATCGAGTTGTGCGGCGTGCCGGTCGCCACGGCAATCTCACGGATGATCTCGGGAATCACGGGACCGTGACTACAGATGACGGCCGTGCGCCTTTTCTCAACGCGCTTGGCCACCAATCGGGCAACGTCGTCGCGATCCTCAAGGAAGGCGTGCTGCGAGATTTCGTCGCGAAACCGCACTTTCTTATTCATGGTGTGCGCCAAGGGTTCAATCGTTTGCCGACATCGCAGGCTCGAACTCGAGATGAGTTTTTGAGGTTCCCAGGCAGTGATGGCGAGAACGATGTCTTGCGCCTGACGGCGCCCGCGGTCCGACAAGGGCCGGGTCTGGTCTTTTCCCACGAACGTGGCCGGATCCAGGGCCTTGGCGTGCCGGAGCACGATGAGGGCAAAAGTCTCAAGGCACCCTTGTTTGGCGAGCGATTCGAAGTTGTCAAGAATCACCCGATCGGGGTCATACGAGAGACGCTTGCGTGCCTTCTCAATAGTGAGCCACTCGAGGCCATCCACTTCATCATTGGCCACGAACGTCGAGCGCTTCACCGTCTTGTTCGACACCTGGGCGGTCCAGTAGTGCACGACCTTCTGTTTGCCATTGGGAAGCTCGTATTCTGTTACTCCGGCAGGAACGCCCAGGGAAATCGAAAAACCGGTCTCTTCGGCTATTTCGCGCACGCACGTCTCGGGGAGCAACTCGCCGGGATCAACCTTTCCCTTGGGAAACGAGTAATCCTTGCGCTGCGTGCGGTGAATCACGAGGACGAGGATCTTGTCGCCCTTCCTGCGCCAGCACACCGCACCGGCGGCATAAATGATGTCGGGGTCGAACTGGGTCACGAGGCGCCTCCCTTTCGGCGATGCGCAATACCCTCCATCACGGCATCCTGCACGTTGATGAGGTCGTGGCCGTCGCTGTCCACGTGGTGGCGGATCCACTCTCCCGAGGATTCGAGGTGCCACGTCATTGACTTGTCCGACATGCCGAGCGCAAAGAGGCCGTTGAGGTAGTCGATGTGTTCGGGACGAGAGAGCTGAACGAGCGCCTCAATGCGGCGATCAAGGTTGCGGTGCATCATGTCGGCACTGCCGATGTAGGCGATGGGCTCGTCGTTGTTGGCAAACATAAACACGCGAGAGTGTTCGAGGTACCGTCCCAGCACGGACCGCACGCGGATATTCTCGCTGAACCCCGCAACACCGGGACGAAGCGCGCAAATGCCGCGCACCCAGATATCCACAGGAACGCCCGCGTTGCTCGCGCGATAAAGAGCATCAATCACTTCTTCGTCAACCATCGAGTTGATTTTGATGCGAATGGCCGCGGGGCGACCCTGCTTGGCATTCACCGATTCGTTTTCGATGGCCTCAATCAGGCCCTTGCGCAGATAGCGCGGTGCGACCAGCAGGCGCTTGAACTTCTTCTCAATCGCGTAACCGCTGAGTTCGTTGAACAACCGGGTGAGGTCGCGACCCACCGCGCGATCGGCCGTGAGCAGCCCCAGGTCTTCATACATCCGGCTGGTCTTGGGGTTGTAGTTTCCGGTACCCACGTGCGAGTAGTGGCGGAGTTCGCCGTCTTCCTGGCGGATGACGAGGGCGAGCTTGCAGTGTGTCTTGAGACCCACCAGACCGTAAACGACATGAACGCCCGCCTTTTCGAGCTTGCGCGCCCACGAGATGTTGGCCACTTCGTCAAACCGCGCCTTCACCTCAACGAGCGCGAGAACCTGCTTGCCGGCCTCGGCAGCCTTGATGAGCGCAGCCACGATGGGGCTGTCTCCCGAGGTGCGGTAGAGCGTCTGCTTGATGGCGAGCACCTTGGGATCCACGGCGGCCTGCTCAAGGAAGGTCTGCACGCTCGTGGAAAAAGACTCGTAGGGGTGGTGAAGCAGAATGTCGCCACGACGAATGGCCTTGAAAATCGACATCTCTTCGCCGGCCTCGGTGGGCGCGATACGCGCGTTCGTGGTGGGCACGTGCGGTGGAAAGCGCAGATCGGGTCGCTTGATGCTCGAGATTTCGGACAGCCCGGCGAGGTTGAGCGGCTCGGGAAGGCGATAAACCTCTTGATCGGTGATGTCCAACTCACGCAGCAAGAGGTCGAGTGTCACCGAATCCATGCTGTTGTCGATTTCGAGGCGGATGGGCGGGCCAAACCGACGTCGCGACAGTCCGCGCTCGAGAACCTGAATGAGGTTTTCGGTTTCGTCTTCGTCGATTTCGACATCCTCGTTGCGCGTGACGCGAAACGCGTGGTGCTCGATGATGTCCATACCGGGAAAGACGTAGCCCAGGTGCTGGGCAATCAGGTCCTCGAGAGTGATGAACGACATCGTCGTGTGATTGACCGATTTCTCCACGGCGACAAACCGGGGCAGCATCTGCGGAATCTTGAGCCGCGCAAACTCTTCGGTACCAGACCTCGTGTTGCGCACTCGCACCGCCAGGTTGAGCGAGAGGCCGGAGATGTAGGGGAAAGGGTGGGCGGGATCAACCGCGAGGGGCATGAGGATCGGAAAGATCTGTTCGGAGAAGTACGTGGTGAGGCGTTCCTGATCACTCTCGCCGAGATCATTCCAGCCGAGGATGCTGATGCCGACAGCCGCGAGATTCGGCTTGACCACATTTTGGTAGGCCTCCGCGTGACGTTCCTGAAGGTAATGGGCGCGCTCGGCAATGTGGGTCAAGACATCGAGCGGCGCCGTCCCAAGAGCGTTGGGCACCGCCAGTCCCGTCACAATGCGGCGCTTGAGACCGGCCACGCGCACCATGAAAAACTCGTCCAGGTTGCTGGCAAAGATGGCAAGAAAGTTGGCCCGTTCCAGCGCGGGAACCGCCGGGTCTTCCGCGAGCTCGAGAACCCGCTGATTGAAGGCTAGCCAGCTCAGTTCGCGATCGAAATATCTGTCTTCCGGTAACCGATCAGGATTCGCCGAGGGAGTGCGCTCGAAGTCGTCGTCGACGTCTGTTCTCGCTTCGTCGACATCGCCCCGGCTGTAGGCATCCATGGGGATATCTTGGCATGACTGAGAAACCCACGCTGACCCGGAGATGGCGAGAGGGTGAACGCGAGAAACTAGGCCTGTCGCTGAATCTGAGCGTTGGCGCCATCTTCGGCCACGTTAAAGCGGTAGCCCACGTTGCGAACGGTGCCGATGAGCTGCTCCATGTCGCCGAGTTTGGCGCGGAGTCGGCGAACGTGAACGTCGACCGTGCGCGTGCCGCCAAAGTAGTCATAGCCCCAGACCTCGCTGAGCAGTTGCTCGCGAGTGAACACGCGTGACGGGTGAGTGACGAGGAAACGCAGAAGTTCGAATTCCTTGTAGGTCAGGTCGAGCGGCCGATCGTGAATCTTGACCGAGTAGCTCGCCTCGTCGATGACGACTCCCGAAGCGGAGATGCGGCCCGGTGTCTCTTCGGCCTGGGCGGCCCGACCGGCCAGCAGCCGGATGCGCGCATCAACCTCGGCCGCGTGCGCGGTGTCGAGCACCACGTCGCCCACGCCCCAGTCAGGGGTGATGCCCACGAATCCGGCCTCCGTGACCACGAGGAGCAGGGGAGCGCCGGGGCCGGTCGCCACGAGGATCTTGCACAGACTCTTCACGTTTGCCAGGTCGGTGCGACCGTCCACCACAATGACATCGGCGGCGGGGGCATTGACGAACGCAGCGGGTTCGGCGGGAATCACGCGAACGCGGTGAGAGAGAAGGTCGAGCGCGGGAAGCAGCTCGGTTTCGCGCGCGCGGAGTACGAGTACGTCGACCATGGGTCCTCCCGTCGCATTTTCCGTCCCCTCAATCGTAACCTGCCCTAGGATGGAGTCATGCTCGTAGCCCTCGAACTCTTCTTTATCGGCCTCTTGGCACTCGCTGGTCTGGCCATCGCCTGGACCGCCGGCATTGTGATTTTCAAACTCTTCAAAGGTCAGCGCTAGAGCGCTCGGGCGGTAACGCTGTCATGGCGATCGCCAACGCAAACCCGTTTATTCAGCAACGCGAGTTGCTCTCGGGCTCTGCGGTTGT